>CAMBBT010000010.1 GCA_945864455.1 Polynucleobacter meluiroseus
GAGTGATCAAGCATCTCTTTAATCTCTGAATTTCTGGCAACTAATTTTTGCGACTGATACAAAGCTTGTGCACAAACTTCGCCAACATGATTAATCCGCATTAACCCCGCTGCATGTTTTCGTTGCTCTGAATCTAATGCCGCATTTGCTCCAGACTCTGAACCAGGAGTGGGTCTTTGAGCATTTGCTCCGCCAACAACTGAACGTAGTGCGGTATCAAACTCAACAATGAAGCGGTCTATTGGTGTCATATGCAGAAAATTAAACCAGAACTTCAGCTTTACAGCTTTGCTTGGTCTTTAATCCTAGCTCCGCCAAGAGCTCACGGTCTTCTTCTGCCTCTGGATTACCGGTAGTGAGTAGTTGCTCACCATAGAAGATTGAATTGGCGCCGGCCAAGAAACACATGGCCTGAACAGCCCTACCTAATTGTTGGCGGCCAGCTGATAAACGCACGCGAGCCTTAGGCATGGTAATCCGAGCTACAGCAATAGTTCTGACAAACTCCAAGGGGTCTAAAGGCTTCTGATCGGCCAAGGGTGTTCCAGCAACAGGGACTAAGTGGTTGATGGGAACAGACTCAGGATAAGGGCTCAAATTTGCCAAACGGGCTAAGAAGGCAGCGCGCTGTTCACGCGACTCGCCCATACCCACAATGCCACCGCAGCAAACAGACATACCGGCTGCACGGACATGAGAGAGCGTATCTAAGCGGTCTTGGTAAGCACGAGTAGAAATCACTGAGCGATAAAAATCTTCGCTGGTATCTAGGTTATGGTTATAAAAATCTAAGCCAGCCTCTTGTAGCGCTAAGGCTTGATCAGCCTCCAACATCCCCAAAGTAGCGCAGGTCTCAAGACCTAAAGCTTTGACGCCCTTAATCATTGCCGTTACTTTTTCAATATCGCGATCTTTAGGCTCGCGCCAAGCAGCGCCCATACAGAAACGGTTTGATCCTGCCGCTTTAGCAGCCTTAGCGGCTTCTAAAACCTCCTCCAAGCCCATTAACTTCTCTGCCTTCACGTCGGTGTCATAGCGTGCAGCTTGCGGGCAGTAGGCGCAATCCTCAGGGCAGCCACCCGTCTTGATGGATAGCAAGGTAGCCAACTCCACATCACCTTCAGGGAAATGGGTTTTATGTGTCTCTTGAGCCTTGAGCATTAATTGGTCAAAGGGCAGGGCAAACAATGCCTCAATTTGAGCCACGGTCCACTCGCCTGAGGCATCAACCTCTTTACGCAAATGAGCCTTAGATTTAACTAAGGTGAGAGGTTTTTCAGTGGTTTGGGCTTCCAACATAGTCAAATTCCAGAAAATAAATCAATTCAAGCCATAAACATAACAGATACAAGCCAGAAATTGGAAAAACTAGTGTTCAAATATCAAACATGAAGGTTATTTCTGATTTAAATCAACCCACTCTTGTTGATCGCAGCTTGAATGCTGTTTGGCACCCCTGCACTCAGATGAAACATCACGAGTCTTTTCCCTTAATTGCCATCACCAAAGGCAAGGGTCCGTGGCTTTATGACGAGCAGGGGAATGCCCTGCTCGATTGCATCAGTTCATGGTGGACTAATTTATTTGGCCACTCCAATCCGCAGATTAACCAAGCCATTGCTGATCAACTAGAAAAAATTGAGCACGTCATGCTCGCTGGATTTACTCATCCACCAGTGGTTGAACTCTCCGAAAAACTCTCGGCACTAACCGGTGGAAATTTAGGCCATGTCTTCTACGCATCAGACGGAGCATCTGCAGTAGAAATTGCCTTAAAAATGAGCCACCATTATTGGCAACTCAATGACAAACCAAATAAGAAAAAATTTGTTTGCCTTGAAAATGGCTACCACGGCGAAACACTAGGTGCACTAGCAGTGACTGATGTTGCCATTTTTCGAGAAGCGTACGGATCACTCTTGCAAGATGTGTATACGGTTACATCACCTGATGCACG
This sequence comes from Polynucleobacter meluiroseus, assembly GCA_945864455.1. Lineage (GTDB taxonomy): Bacteria > Pseudomonadota > Gammaproteobacteria > Burkholderiales > Burkholderiaceae > Polynucleobacter > Polynucleobacter meluiroseus_B. Next base: position 1,958 of record CAMBBT010000010.1, read on the forward strand.
TAAAGCAAAATCTGGTGAGAGTGCAGGTGATGTTGCAAAGTATGCAGCTGCACAGCTTGAGAAATTATTTGAAAAAGAACATCATCATATTGCCGCCATCATCATCGAACCATTAGTGCAATGTGCCGGACAAATGGCAATGTATTCTCCAGAATATCTTCGACTGGTAAGGGATCTGTGCGATCGCTATCAGATACATCTGATAGCCGATGAAATCGCCGTGGGCTGTGGTCGAAGCGGCAAGTTTTTTGCCTGTGAGCATGCGGGTATCTGGCCTGATTTTTTAACTTTATCCAAAGGCATTAGTGGAGGCTATCTTCCCCTCTCGCTGTGCATGACTAGCAATACAATTTATCGTGCTTTTTATAGCGATAAAACGCAACAGGGCTTCTTGCATTCTCACTCCTATACCGGAAATCCACTGGCCTGCTCAGCAGCGCTAGCCTGCTTAAGTATTTTTGAAAGTGAACATGTTTTAGAAAAGAATTTAGCTCGCTCACAAGATTTAGCAAATACATTTGCATGGGCAAAAATAGATCCTCGAATAGAACACTGGCGCCAACAGGGAATGATTCTGGCTTTCGACCTTAAAAAAGAAAACATTAAAAATATCAGTAGCTTTCCACGTGAAATGTTCGCCAAAGGCTTAGAAGAAGGGATTCTCATCAGACCCATCAGTAATACGATTTATGTCATGCCTCCCTATATCTTGTCCTCTGAAGAGACTATGCAGATGGGTAAAGCTGTTGAGCGTGCACTAGAGAAGGCTCTGGCATGACGAGCTCATTTAAGGCCTTAAAGCTTGCACAAGAGCAAATTGCAGACTTAGATTTGCAACTACTTAAACGAACCTTACGCGTTACTCAATCGCCTTGCGACACCAAGATAATACTAGGGGGCAGGGATTTGAGGGCTTTTTGCAGTAATGATTATCTAGGCCTTGCTAATCATCCAGATTTAGTAAATGCCTTAGCAGACGGTGGCAAAAAATATGGTGTTGGTAGTGGCGCCTCGCATTTAATCAGCGGCCATAGCGTAGCGCATGAACTTCTGGAAAAGAAACTGGCGTCCTTTCAAGAAAAGTACATTCCCAAAGCACGTGCGCTGTTTTTCAGTACAGGCTACCTTGCCAATTTAGCTGCCATTACAGGCTTAGCTAGGCTTACCCAGCGAGGAGATCTCAGTATTTACTCAGCCAAACTCAATCATGCTTCGCTAATTGATGGAGTTCGATTGGCAAGTGCGCAAATGGATGCCACGGTCAACTTGTTTGATCACACGCAACTTATATCATTAACTGACGCTCTCAAGAAAGATACAAAATCTCTTAAGCTCATCGTCACCGATGGTGTCTTTAGTATGGATGGCGATTTAGCACCCGTTAAAGAATTACTTCAGATAGCCGAGCAGCACGATGCTCTATTGATGGTCGATGATGCCCATGGCTTTGGAGTGCTAGGCAAAAAAGGTTATGGCATCTTAGAGCAAGAAAATATTCAATCTGACCGCATTATTTATATTGGCACCTTGGGTAAGGCTGCTGGTGTGAGTGGCGCTTTTGTTTGTGCCCAAGATTCTTTTATTGAATGGCTAGTTCAAAAGGGTCGCCCCTATATTTACAGCACCGCAACCCCTCCTGCTATCGCTCATACCTTACTGAAAAGCCTCGAAATCATTGAAAGTGATGAGGGTGTAAAGCGTCGTACCCAGCTCAATCAACTGATCAAAATTTGGCAAGATGAAATGACATTTTCAGAATGGAAAAAGGTCTCTTCTTGCACACCCATTCAACCGGTCATCTTGGGTAGCAATGCCAGTGCACTGATGGCGGCGAAACTACTAGATCAAGCAGGTTATTGGATTCCAGCAATTCGTCCGCCAACAGTAGCCCCTGGTAGCGCTCGCTTGAGAATTACTTTTTCTGCAAATCATAGCGCCGATGATTTACGTAAACTCATTACTACCTTAAAAAAGATCGAGCAAGAAGTGCATCAAAAGGCAATGCATGACTAAGTTGACTGGCTTTTTTGTAACAGGAACGGACACTGAGGTTGGTAAAACTTTAGTGTGTGGCGCGCTGATTCTAAAGTTGCGCGAACATGGGAAAAAAGTAATCGGCTTTAAACCCGTAGTTGCTGGCACATATCAGGATGCCAGCGGTCATGTCTTGAACGAAGATCTAGAAACTCTACGCATTGCCTCCCAATTAGCGCCAGGCCAATTTAACTTATCTCCTTATGTTTTAGATATGCCAGTGGCGCCTCATCTGGCTGCTGCAAGTAAAGGCATTACCCTTGACCTGAATATCATCATGCAAGCGCTGGGTGATATTCAAAAAAAGGCTGATTGCCTTGTTGTCGAAGGGGCTGGTGGATTTTTAGTGCCCTTAAATAATCATGAAGATTTAGGTGACCTCGTGCAACAAATTGGCTTACCAGTCATCTTGGTAGTGGGCATGAAATTGGGTTGTATTAATCACGCTCTACTCACACAAGAAGCAATCAAAGCGCGTGGATTAAACATTGCAGCTTGGGTTGCTAATTCCCTAGCGAATGAAATGCCTCTATTACAAGAAAATATTGTTACCTTACAAGCAAAAATTAATGCACCCTTTCTGGGATTAATTCCCCCACTACCAAATGCGCTTCAGAAATCTCATAACAGCCCCTATTCAATAGAGGCACTCGATTTTGCTGCGCAGTACATCCAAATAGAGATCAACTAAAGCCCCTAGAACAAGCCCTAAGGTGCAACTGGTAGGACTTTCAGATAAGATAAAGGGATGCATTTACTCCCTGAAATCCTTGATTCTGCAGAAGCTATTCAAGATATTCGTCGCAATATTCACGCTCATCCTGAATTGCGCTTTGAGGAAAAACGTACATCTGACTTAGTAGCAGAGGCCCTTTCTAGTTGGGGTATTACAGTTTACCGAGGCATGGGGAAAACAGGTGTTGTTGGTCGTCTAGATGGCGACTTGGGTGCTGGAAAAATGATTGGCTTGCGGGCTGACATGGATGCACTCCCGCTTCAAGAACACAATCATTTTGAGCACACTTCTCGCAACCCTGGAAAGATGCATGCTTGTGGTCACGATGGTCATACTGCAATGCTTTTAGGTGCTGCGCAATACCTTTCCAATCATCGCGAGTTCAAAGGCACTGTGGTATTTATTTTCCAGCCCGCTGAAGAAGGTGGTGCTGGTGCGCATGCAATGATTAAAGATGGTCTCTTTAAAGAATTTCCTTGTGATGCTGTTTTTGGATTGCACAACTGGCCGGGCTTAGGCGAGGGTCACTTTGGTGTTACTGCCGGTCCCATGATGGCTTCAAGCAATTCTTTTGAAATTACCATCACCGGAAAAGGTGGTCACGCTGCGCTACCTCACAATAGCGCCGACCCAGTACTCACTGGTGCGCAAGTAGTGCTAGCACTACAAAGTATCATCACTCGCAATAAACGCCCAGTAGATGCAGCTGTTCTCTCAGTCACTCAGTTTCATGCGGGCGAAACTAGTAATGTAATTCCTGACAGCGCCTTTATCGGCGGTACTATCAGAACATTTACTTTAGAAGTGCTTGATTTGATGGAGCGTCGTCTTCGTGAAATTGCGCACAGTGTTGCAGGCGCATTTGATTGTCAAGCTGAAATTGCTTTCTCTAGGAGCTATCCGCCATTAATTAATCATGCTGCTGAAGTTCAGTTTGCCAGCGAGGTCATGAGCGAATTAGTAGGCAAGCAAAATGTGAATACCAATATTGACCCCACCATGGGCGCAGAAGATTTTGCCTTTATGTTGCTTGAGAAGCCGGGATGTTATGTGTTTCTAGGTAATGGAGATGGGGATCACCGTTCTGTGGGTCATGGCATGGGCCCATGCCATCTTCACAATCCCTCTTATGACTTTAACGATAAATTGATTCCAGTGGGCGTGAGCTACTGGGTAAAGCTAGCACAACGCTACTTAGAAAAAAACTAGATCTCCTACGAGATCATTTTATTTAAGAATTAGTAAATTTAGCAGGGCGCTTTTCTACAAAAGCGGCCATACCTTCTTTTTGGTCATTCGTTGCAAAGCATGCGTGGAATAAACGTCTCTCAAAGTGTACGCCCTCTGAAAGCGTAGTTTCATAAGCAGCGTTGACTGCTTCCTTCACCATCATTGCTGTTAGTAGCGGCATATCAGCAATCTCTTTAGCAATCGTCTTTACTTCTTTCAATAAATCTGCTTTGGGAAAGACTCTAGATACCAAGCCCGAACGCTCAGCTTCTGCAGCATCCATCATTCTTCCGGTTAAAGCTAAATCCATAGCTTTAGCTTTAGAGACTGCACGCGGTAAACGTTGCGTGCCTCCAGCGCCAGGAGTGATTCCCAACTTAATTTCTGGCTGAGCAAACTTGGCATTATCAGCAGCCATGATGGTGTCGCACATCATCGCTAATTCACAGCCACCACCAAGTGCATAGCCCGATACTGCAGCAATCACGGGCTTACGAACTTTTTGCATATGCTCCCAATTGCGAGAAATAAAATTATGGCGATAGGCCTCTTGAAAGTGACGCTTCGCCATTGCTGTAATATCGGCACCAGCAGCAAATGCCTTCTCGCTACCTGTCAAAATGATGCAACCAATATTGTCATCGGCATCAAATTTAAGTAATGCCTCACCTAACTCATCCATTAATTGATCATTCAGTGCATTGAGAACCTCAGGACGATTTAAGGTAATAGTGGCTACCTTGCCATCCACTTCAGTCAGAATTGTTTTGTAGTTCATGAGCTTCTTTCTCTCTATGTCCATCAATTAACGTGGTAACAATAACCACATCTTGCCATTTTGTTTCATGCGCCCTGCAAGTTCTCCTGCAGCATCACCCGAACCCCAGTAATAATCAGCCCTGACACCACCCACAATCGCTTTTCCAGTATCTTGCGCCATTACCAGTTTTTGCAAAGGCTGGTTACTTAAAGGCCTAGTAGTAGCTAAGAATACAGGTGCGCCCAATGGCATGGCCTGAAGATCAATCGCAATACTACGCTCGCTAGTCAAAGGAACGCCCAGTGCACCATTGGGGCCTAAATCAGCATCAACATTGCTTGGCAACTCTTTGAAAAAGACAAAACGTGGATTGGCATTAAGCATTTCATTTACGCGATCAGGATTGCGCTTTGCCCATTGTGAAATTCCCTGCATACTTGCCTCACCCCGTGTCATCTCTTTGCGATCTATCAACCATTGTGCGGATGATTTAAAAGGCTGCTCATTAGTGCCGGCAAACCCTAACCGTAACATGCGGCCATCCTGAAGGCGAATTTTTCCTGAGCCCTGTATCTGCATGGAAGCAGCAGCAACTGGGTCCTGTACCCAAGCAAGTTCTGATCCTTGTAGCACTCCGGAGCTTATGAGTTCTGCCCGCGTTGGGCCAGGATTAGGCCTTGATTTTTTCCAAGCATTTGGGTATGCATACAGTGGCACCTTATAAGTACTGGTGCGAGTTTGTGAGCCATTCATCACTGGTTCGTAGTAGCCAGTAATCAAACCAGTTTCGCTACCGGCGCTATTTCGGATTTCATAAGCCTGGAAGTTACTTTCAAAATATCGACGAATAGATTGAGCATCGCGAGCAGTTATGCTGGCAGCTTGTGTGCACACTTGGCGCCAATTGATTTCCCCGCTACGCTTACGTAATGCATCACAACTTTTTAGCCATGAAGGCCAAGCTTGCGATAAATCATCCTCTTGCCATCCAGGTAAGGCTTGCCATGACACGGCATTAAAGCTAGCTATCGATGAGCTGTAAGCTGAAGGTGTTGCACTAGAGTCACTAGATCGATACCCTGTGCCGCGGGTAGGAGGTGTTGAACACCCAATCACTAAGCTCGCAATTAGAATAGCGAATACACTTACTTGAAATAATTTAAATTTAGAAATCATGATTGCCAATTTACTCGATGAATACCCAATGCTGCTCTTTGTAATGGAAGGCGCTATCGCTTTGGGACTACTGCTATTTATTGTCCTCTGGACAGGCAAAGGGAAAAAATAGTTTCTCCAAATGCTTTGCGCTAATGCAAGCTTCGCGGCATCACCAGGGCAAATTCAGGAATTGGCGCCTGGAAGAACTGCGCTTCCTCGGTAACGCAAAAGTACTCTCCGCGCATAGTTCCGGCCGGCGTGGGTAAAGTAGCCCAGCTGGTGTACTCAAATTGCTCCCCGGCACGCAATAAGGGTTGTTGGCCAACCACCCCTAAACCACGCACCTCCTGGACATCATTGTCCCCATCGGTAATGAACCAATGGCGGGCAATCAGCTGAATACTGGCCTTACCCGTATTACGAATAGTGACCGTATAAGCAAAGGCAAATTGACGATTATCGGGGTCAGATTGCTCTGGAAGGTGCTGAGCTTTGACCGTAATGCTAATTTCATAAGGATTCATGCTCGAATTCTGCTCCATCCCAAGCCCAACTGCAAGCTAGAATCTAGGGATGGAAAGCCAAAAATTACCTTTAAATCGTCAATTCGTCATTGCCCCCTCGATTCTGTCGGCTGACTTTGCCTGCCTAGGCAAGGAAGTTCAAGATGTTCTAGCCGCGGGTGCCGATTGGATTCACTTTGACGTAATGGACAACCACTATGTCCCCAACCTCACAATTGGCCCGCTGGTTTGTGAGGCCATTCGCCCACATGCCCTAAAAAATGGCAAACCTGCAATGATCGACGTTCATTTGATGGTTGAGCCTGTAGATCGCATCGTGCCCGATTTTGCAAAAGCGGGTGCAAACTTAATTAGCTTTCACCCTGAGGCAAGTCCTCATGTAAATCGCACTCTCAATTTAATTCGTGATCAAGGTTGTCAAGCAGGTCTCGTATTTAACCCTGCAACTCCACTTGATCATTTAGATCACACCTTGGAATTACTCGACTTGGTTCTGCTGATGTCAGTCAACCCAGGTTTTGGTGGTCAATCTTTTATTCCAAGCACTCTGAAGAAAATTGAACAAGTGCGCGCACGCTTAGATCGCTACGAAGCTCAAACAGGACGTCATATTCGCCTCGAAGTAGATGGCGGAATCAAAGTCGAGAACATTGTGCAGGTTGCACAAGCAGGGGCCGATACCTTTGTTGCTGGCTCAGCTATCTTTGGAAAAGAAAATTACACGCAAGTGATTGAGCAAATGCGGACTGAATTAGGAAAGACTGGAAAGTCCTAATGCAGCGCAAGGAATTTAACGCCCTAGCCAAACAGGGTTTCAATCGTATTCCACTTGTTAAAGAGGTACTTGCTGACTTAGAAACACCGCTATCGCTCTACGTCAAACTGAGTCAAGCCTTTGGTGAGAAAAATACCTACCTACTAGAGTCTGTATTAGGTGGTGAGCGCTTTGGCCGCTTCTCCTTTATTGGCTTGCCCGCTAAGACTATTGTTAGAACGGTTGGGACCCCAACTTCACCACTCAATGAAGTGCTTACTGATGGAAAAGTAGTCGAGAGCAATACCGATAATCCCTTGGATTTTGTAGACGCCTATTTCAAGCGTTTCAAAGTCGCAGTCCAACCAGGTCTACCGCGTTTCTGCGGCGGCCTTGCTGGCTACTTTGGCTACGACACTGTCCGGTATATCGAATCACGCTTAGCGAAACATCATTTGCCAGATGAACTCGGAGTACCGGATATTCAACTTATGCTTACTGAAGAGTTAGCTGTGATTGATAACGTTGCGGGAAAAATTTATTTTATTGTCTATGCTGATCCAAGTATTCCGGATAATTTTGAACAAGCGCATGACCGCTTAAAGGAGTTACTCACTTGCCTTGGTAAACCAGCCAACATGCCTGCATCATTACCAAGCACAAAGACTGAGCTAATTCGAAAATTCAAGGCTGCTGATTTTGAAGCAGCAGTACGCAAAACCAAAGAATATATTTTGGCCGGTGATTGCATGCAGGTTGTGATTGGCCAACGCATTAGCAAGCCATTTACTGATTCACCACTAGCGCTATATAGAGCACTCCGTTCTCTAAACCCATCGCCTTATATGTATTTTTATGACTTTGGCGATATGCAAATTGTGGGCTCCTCGCCAGAAATTCTCGTTCGCCAGGAAAAACGCGCGGCAGAAAAAATTGTGACAATTCGTCCTCTTGCTGGCACCCGCCCTCGTGGCGCTAACCCAGAGGAAGACGAGCGCTTAGCGAAAGAGTTGCTTGCAGACCCTAAAGAAATTGCTGAGCATGTCATGCTGATTGACCTTGCTCGCAATGACGTTGGCAGAATCGCTAAGACAGGCTCTGTGAAAGTCACTGATTCGATGTCGATTGAGAAGTATTCCCATGTGCAGCACATTGTGAGCTCCGTAGAAGGTGATCTCTTAGATAATATGAGCAATATGGATGTCTTACGTGCAACCTTCCCTGCAGGCACCCTCTCTGGCGCACCGAAGATTCGTGCCATGGAAATTATTGATGAGATGGAAATTGTGAAACGCGGTGTTTATGGTGGTGCAGTAGGATATCTTTCCTTCTCAGGCGATATGGATGTGGCTATTGCCATTCGTACTGGTGTGATTCGTAATGGCATGCTGCACTCCCAAGCGGGTGCGGGGGTTGTTGCTGACTCTGACCCTACTGCCGAATGGAAAGAAACTGAAGCTAAGGCACGCGCAGTATTAACAGCCGCAGAATTAGTACAAGGAGGACTCGATGCTCCTCATGATTGATAACTATGATTCTTTTACTTATAACCTCGTGCAATATTTTGCAGAACTAGGTGAAGAGGTCAAAGTATTTCGGAATGATGAAATCGCAGTAGAAGATATTGCGAAGCTGAATCCTGCGCGCATTTGTATTTCTCCTGGGCCCTGCAGCCCAGCAGAAGCTGGCATCTCAGTGGAGACCATCAAACGCTATGCTGGTCAGATTCCGATTCTCGGTGTATGTCTTGGCCATCAAGCCATCGGTGAGGCTTTTGGAGGCAAAGTGATTCGTGCTCAGAAAGTGATGCATGGCAAGACTGATCTCATTCACCACACCGGTGTTGGTGTATTTAAAAACTTGCCAGATCCATTTAAAGTCACCCGCTATCACTCACTTGCGATCGAAAAAAGTTCCTTACCTTCAGATCTGGAAGTAACAGCCACATCTTCCGATGGAGAAATCATGGGCGTACGTCATCATGAACTCGCAGTAGAAGGGGTGCAATTCCATCCTGAATCTATTCTTTCTGAGCATGGTCATGCCCTGCTTAAGAATTTCTTACTCAATAAGTAAATGCCATGCCAATGACTCCACAAGAAGCCCTACAACGTTGCATTGAACATCGCGAGCTCTCCCACGATGAAATGACTGTGATGATGCGACTCATCATGAGCGGTGAAATGTCGCCTGAGTTAGTCGCTGGACTATTGGTAGCCCTACGTAGCAAAACTGAGACTGTTGGAGAAATCGCCGCTGCTGCACAGGTCATGCGTGAATTTGCAACTACCGTTCATGTAGATGATCGCACTCACCTAGTGGATGTTGTCGGTACAGGTGGCGATGGAGCACATACCTTCAATATTTCAACTGCAGCGATGTTTGTTGCTGCAGCTGGTGGAGCCAAAATTGCTAAGCATGGCAATCGTAGCGTGAGCAGCAAGTCTGGTAGCGCTGATGTACTTGAGGCATTAGGCGTAAACCTAGGACTCTCCGCAGAGCAAGTTGCAAAATGCATTTCTACAGTGGGTGCTGGCTTTATGTTTGCTCCAAATCATCACCCTGCTATGAAAAATGTCGTACCCATTCGTAAACAATTAGGCGTTCGCACTATTTTTAATATCTTAGGTCCACTGACTAACCCAGCTGATGCCAAACGAATTCTGATGGGTGTATTTCATCCGGATCTTGTCGGTATTCAGGCCCACGTATTACAAGCCTTAGGTATGGAGCATGCGCTGGTGGTTTATGGCCTGGATGGTCTTGATGAGATTTCCTTAGAAGGTCCTACCCTTGTAGCGGAACTCAAGGATGGCCTTGTGCGTGAATATGAAATTCATCCAAAAGATTTCGGACTCAATACTGCCCTTACGAATAGCTTCAAGGTGGTCAATGCACAAGAGTCAAAACAAATCGTATTGGATGTAATCAGTAACAAACCAGGCGCTGCAAGTGACATCGTGTGCCTGAATGCTGGCGCTACGCTTTATGTTGCCGGTGTAGCCAAGGATATAGCCTCTGGTTTAGCAATGGCTAAAGCAGCAATTACATCTGGGGCAGCCCGTAAAAAGTTAGACGCATTTGTTGCAGCAACTCAATCCCCATAAAGCCCATGAGCGATATCCTCGACAAAATTGTTGCGACTAAGAAAATTGAGATTGCCCATAATCTCAAGAAAATCTCTCTTGGAAATCAGCGTGAGATTGCCCAATCTAATAATCAGGATGTCCTACTGAAGCCACGTGGTTTCATTCGGGCTATTGAGAATAAAATTTCTGCTGGCAAAGCTGGCGTCATTGCTGAAATCAAAAAGGCGAGTCCGAGCAAAGGCATTCTTCGAGAAAATTTTCACCCTGCAGAAATCGCTCATTCTTATGAAAAGCATGGCGCTACCTGTTTATCAGTTCTCACTGATGAGGACTATTTTCAAGGCTGCAATGCTTACCTTCAAGAAGCTAGGGCTGCATGTAGTATTCCTGTGCTGCGCAAAGATTTCATGATAGATTCATATCAAATCTATGAAGCTCGTGCCATTGGCGCAGATGCGATCCTCTTAATCGTGGCTTGCCTAGAGCTCAATCAAATGAAAGAGTTAGAGGCTTGTGCTCATGAACAAGGCCTAGATGTTTTAGTTGAGGTTCACAATGCTCCCGAGCTAGAGCAAGCCCTAGAACTCAAGACGCCCTTACTGGGCATCAATAACCGAAATCTCAAGACCTTTGAAGTCACGCTACAAACAACACTCTCCCTTTTGCCCATGGTGCCCAAGGATAAAATTTTGGTAACAGAGTCTGGAATATTGGGTAGTGCTGATGTGCAACTCATGCGCGGTAAGCAAATTAATGCATTTTTGGTTGGTGAGGCGTTTATGCGCGCCACTGATCCTGGCGCAGCTCTTAGCGAATTGTTTTCCTAGTCTTCTTCTGAAGATCTAAGCTGTATTTGATTAAAGAGTTCAGCACTCAGCAGTGAATAAATCAAAATATAAATTATTGATTACATCGATTATGAATGTTATCTATAACGAGTTCCTGTTGAGAAAATGAAATATAGGGTATACACTAATATTAGCTCTACAGCTAACATCAATTCACTCCACCACATACCCTTAAATAATGGCAACCGCAAAGTCACCCTCCTATATTCGATTTTTGAACTTACTCGATGCCTTAGATCGAATCAACCCTAGCAAAAAACTAGACTCTATTGAAGAAAGTTTGCTGGATAAGATTGTTAATTGTTCCTATTTAAAAGAGTCTGTATTAGTCGGTGATTTAATTTCACTCGCAGAGCTTGGCTCTCAAGCTACATTACATGGTCGTTTGAAGAATCTTAGTGCGGTGGGCTATATCAAGATGGCCTCAAGTACTGATGGGCGCAAAAAAGAAGTACTACCAACCAAGTTGGCAATCAAGCGTTATGAAGAAATCTCTAAGTGCCTAGAGAAAGCTGCTAAGTCTGCATAAGTTCTTTTGACCTCAATAAAAAAGCCCTTTTTATAAGGGCTTTTTTATTGAGTCGCGAAATCGATCGTTTACTTAGACATTGAATAAGAAGTTCAATACATCTCCGTCCTTAACGACGTACTCCTTACCTTCGGCACGCATCTTGCCCGCCTCTTTAGCGCCTGCTTCACCCTTAAACTGAATAAAGTCATCGTAGGCAATCGTTTGTGCGCGAATAAAGCCCCGCTCAAAATCCGTATGAATAACGCCTGCTGCTTGCGGGGCAGTATCACCTTGATGAATCGTCCAAGCGCGTACTTCTTTAACACCCGCAGTGAAGTAAGTTTGCAAACCAAGCAATGAATACCCTGCACGGATCACGCGATCTAAGCCAGGCTCTTCCATCCCTAAATCAGATAAGAATTCTGTTTTGTCGGCCTCATCTAAATCAGCAATCTCGGCTTCAATCGCTGCACAAACAGCAACTACAGGAGCGTTTTCTTTAGCAGCGTGCTGTTTTACTGCATCAAGATGAGGGTTATTTGTAAAACCGCCTTCTTTAACGTTAGCAACATACATTGCTGGTTTGGCGGTGATTAAGCACAATGGCTTAATTAATAGCAATTCTTCTTCGCTTAAATTGAGACTGCGCACCGGCAGTGCAGAATCCAAATGGGAGAGTATCTTAGTCAAAACAGCAACCAAAGCTGCTGCTTCTTTATCGTTACCCGACTTCGCAGCCTTACTGGAGCGATTCAGTGTTTTCTCAACGGTTGCCAAATCAGACAAAGCCAATTCAGTATCGATCACGCCAATATCGGCGATGGGATCAATCTTGCCAGCCACGTGAATCACGTTCGGATCTTCAAAGCAACGGACCACATGAGTAATAGCATCGGTTTCCCGAATATTGGCTAAAAATTGATTGCCAAGACCTTCGCCTTTGGAGGCGCCAGCAACCAAACCTGCAATATCGACAAACTCGACGGCAGCCGGCATGATGCGCTCAGGCTTCACAATCTCAGCTAAGGCTGCTAGACGATGATCAGGAACCTCAACCACGCCTACATTGGGCTCAATCGTGCAGAAAGGGTAGTTTTCCGCTGCGATCCCAGCTTTGGTTAGCGCGTTAAAGAGGGTAGATTTGCCGACATTAGGCAGGCCGACGATGCCACATTTCAAAGACATGGGGCTTATTGTAAAGGGGCGCGATTCGATATCATGGAGTTATGTCAGAAGTTCATCTAAGCACCCCATCCAAAACCCCTGCGCAATCTGCCAAAATTCGCTCTGCAGACGTGGTCGTTGTCGGCGGAGGCATCACTGGCAAGGCTTGCGCGCTTGGTCTAGCGCAGTTAGGTCTCAATACCATTGAGATTGCCCCTGATCTGGGTCAGACAGTACCCACCCCACCAGGGCTGCAATGGGGCCAACGGATCTATGCCTTTTCTCCAAGCACCCAAAAACTGCTGGCCCATTTACAAATTTGGGATGCCCTTGATCACAGTCGAATGCAGTCAGTGCGGGATATGCGGATTTATGGTGACCGAGGCGAAAAAAATGATCAACTCCATCTTTCTGCGTTTGAAGCGGGTGTCCCTCAATTGGCCTGGATCGGTGAATCAAATTTAATTGAGCACACACTCGATCAAGCCTCTCGCTTTCAAAACAAGTTGGAGTGCATTACCGATGTCATTGAGAAGATCGAGGTTGATGCAAATGGCGGTACTCTGCACCTAAAAAATGGTGGCGCCATTCGAGCGCAACTCATTATTGCTGCTGATGGAGCGAATTCACCCATTCGATCTGAGCTTGGCATTACAGCGAGTCAAGAGAGTTACTCACAAAGCGCGGTGGTCGCCAACTGGACTTGTACATACCCTCATCTTGAAACGGCATTTCAATGGTTCTTACCTGGCGGCGATATTGTGGCTATGTTGCCTTTACCTGGCAAACAAGTATCAATGGTGTGGTCAACATCACCAGAGCATGCTGCAGATTTATTAAAACTGGATCAAGCCCAATGGCAAGATCGATTTGCCTCGATTGCGAATAGTGCTATTGGAAAACAATTGGGTGAGCTCACTCTCAACTCAAGCCCAACTGCGTTTCCATTGAGAAAGATTCAGGCGAAACGTTTGATTGGCCCTGAATCAGCGCCTAAGGTTGTCCTGCTTGGCGATGCGGCTCATGTCATGCACCCCTTAGCTGGGCAAGGCTTGAACTTGGGCTTACGGGATGTTGCCGTATTGCTCAATATTCTTGGTAAACGTGAATCTTTCCGCTTACCAGGTGATGCTGTATTACTTCGTCGCTACGAGCGTCAACGCCAAGGCGATACTAGTGCACTTTTGTGGGTCACTGACAAACTCAAGAAATTATTTTCTGCCAGCAGCAATACTGAAAGACAACTTCGTAACTGGGGGCTTGGTCTAGTTAACAAAAGCCACTTTATTAAACAGCGTCTGATTGAGCGCGCTTTAGGAGACATTGATTTTGAATAAATTACTACTTGCAGTAGCTACTATCTGCATTACCTTACTTTTCCCTGGCCTTGCTAATGCGCAAGCTGAGCAGCAGATCAAAACAGAGATACAAAAAAAGTTGGGGTCAAATGTAAAAATAAAGAGCGTATCAGCAGCGCCAGTCATAGGCTTATATGAAGTATTGGTTGGTAATGAGATTTTTTATACAGATGCCTCTGGAAAATATTTAATTCAAGGGGAGATCATTGAATTAGCGAGCGGCAAAAATATTACCGAGCAAAGGCAAGCTGATTTAAATCGTATTAAGTGGGCCGACTTAAACCAAGCTAATGCCATTAAAACGGTACGCGGTAATGGCAGCCGTCAGCTAGCAGTCTTTTCAGATCCTAATTGCGGCTACTGTAAGCGCTTAGAAAAATCTCTACAGCAATTAGATAACGTCACTGTTTACACCTACCTCGTCCCTATCTTGGGTGCGGACTCACTCCAAAAGTCAAAACAAATCTCGTGCTCCGCAGATCCCTATAAGGCTTATATTGACTGGATGATTAACGGGATTGCTCCCAGCGGAAAAAGTGATTGCAACACTCCGCTTGATAAGAATGCCGCGTTTGCAAAAACTTATGGCATCGCTGGCACACCCACTCTTTTCTTTACAGATGGCAGCCGTTTTCCTGGCGCAGTTCAGATTGCTGATATTGAAAAGAAGTTTAGCTCTCTGAAATAAACATCATGAATACAGTAGATCTACCAGCAATTCAATACACCGTATGGCCGGCAGACCTTCATGGTCATCGCTATCAAGTGAAATTACAGATTGCAAAGCCCAATCCAGAAGGGCAAGTACTGCAAATGCCCGCTTGGATTCCGGGAAGCTATTTGATTCGTGACTTTAGTAAACAGATTGAATCCATTGAGGCCTATTCAGTTAGCTCCAAGAAAAAACTTTCCTTAGACAGAATCAATAACGATCAGTGGCGTTTACCAAAAACAAATAGTGCAGTTGAAGTTATTACAACGGTGTACGCCTACGATTCCTCTGTACGCGCCGCCTATCTTGATACAGAGCGTGGGCTCTTCAATACAAGTAGCTTATGTCTGGCAGTGCAAGGTCAAGAAAATTTGGCTTGCTCGCTTGCCATTGCTCCGCCAGAGGGGGGCTTTAGTGATCACTGGTCAGTGCAAACGGGTTTAAGGGCTGCCAAAACTGATGAGCGCGGATTTGGTTTTTATCTTGCCAAAAATTATGATGATCTACTGGATCACCCAGTTGCCATGGGTGAGTTTCAGATTATTCGCTGGAAATCCAATGGCGTTCCACATAGTATGGCCATTCAAGGATGCATTAATCCGGTTGATACAAAGCGCCTTACACAAGATTTACAAGCGATTTGTACTTCTACAATCAATCTCTTTGAGCCGAGAAGCAAACGCGCTCCTTTTACAAGCTATCTCTTCCTAGTCAATACGACGCTCAATGGCTATGGTGGACTTGAGCATCGCAATAGTACGGCACTGTTATCCCGCCGCGATCAGATTCCACAACAAGATGTGGTACTAGATGAGTCTGCATATCGCGAGTTCTTAGGCTTGTGTAGTCATGAATATTTTCATGCGTGGTTAGTGAAGCGTATTCAGCCAACAGCATTTCAACCCTATGAGCTCAGTAAGCGTAATCACACTCGTTTGCTTTGGCTATTCGAAGGTTTCACTAGTTATTACGATGATCTCCAGCTTTTCCGTAGTAATCGCATTGATCTCAAAACATACCTTGGTCTAGTCTCTACTAACTGGAATGGCATCCTGCGTGGGCCAGGAAGAAGCAAGCAAAGCCTAGCGGATAGCTCATTTGATGCGTGGACCAAGTATTACCAAGCAGATGAAAACACCCCTAATGCAGTAGTAAGTTACTACGGTAAGGGTGCCTTACTGGCACTGGGATTGGATTTACAAATTCGCGCATTCTCGAAAAATCAGAAATCCTTAGATGACCTCATGCGCTTAATTTGGAAAAGGCATGGTGTCACACTCGATGGTATTGCCGAGGACGGTCTAGACAATTTAATATCTGAATTACTAGGATCTGGTTTTTCCAAAACCTGGGCCGAGATGCAATCCCGTTATATTTTTGGCACTGAAGATATCCCTATTCAAAAATGGATTGCATCTACATTAGTTTCGGTTAAACCAAAACCCCAATCCAAATTAGAGAAGATTAAACTTCAGCTTGGTATGCGCCATACCGATATCAATGGATGGCTAAAGCTAACCCATGTCTTAGATGGGGGTGCGGCTCAGTTAGCAGGTCTTGCGCCTGGCGACCTTCTTGCCAGCATCAATGGTCAACGTGTTACGAGTGCTCGCCTAGATAAAATTCTCGCCAGCCTTGCTGAGGGGCAAAGTATTCACTTTTGCTTCTATCGCGATGACTTGGAGCATGAACGGATAGCATCCTTGCATGCTAGTCAATTACCGACGCAGTTTGAGCTCATCGCCAATACCGCAAACCTGTAATACAGATACATTCTTTCGCTAGATGCCCGCCTTCTCTAAAGACGATATTCCAAAAGATTGGCAAGCATTACTAGGCAACTATTTTGACTCTAGCGATTGGATTAATTTAGCGAGTAATTTACAGGCAGCGCTTGATGTTGATCCTGCAATGATCCGACCAGAGCCAAGTCAGTTCTTTAGGGCACTCAAGCTAACGCCTGTTGACTCAGTGAAGGTTGTGATTCTAGGTCAAGACCCCTATCACTCCCCGGGCCTTGCTCAGGGTTTAGCATTCTCAATTCCCGCAAACATTCCGACTAACTCGCGCGCATTTCCTAGCTCACTACGCAACATCAGTAAAGCACTTACTCTTGAAGGATTTAGTCCTTTGCCTAACGGTGATCTACACACTTGGGCTCAGCAAGGGGTGCTACTTCTCAATACAGCATTGAGTGTCAGATTAGGTGAAGCAGGAAGTCATAGCAATCTCGGCTGGAAAAGTTTGATTGATCGACTGATTTCAGGTCTAGCTTTACATAGACCCCATTTAGTTTGGATGCTCTGGGGTGGCCACGCACAATCTAAGTTAGCCTTGATTGAATCGGGTATCGATCAATTGATTTTGCAATCTTCACATCCATCCGGTTTAGGTGTTTATAAAACGGATAAGCCTTTTTTGGAACCTGGAGCAAAAGCCAGTTGTGGTCATTTCACTAAAGCAAATGAGTGGCTAAAACAGTTTGGTATGGAAGAGGTGATTTGGGTGGGCGCAGCACCCCAGACAGATCTATTTAGCTAAAGCCGTAAAAATACAACCCACCAGGCAAGAGGCAAAAATAGCGCTCAGCCACTCCAGCATCTGCCCGGACTGAAAGAGACCAAAGTATTGCCCAAGATAGGAGCTAGCAAGGGCAGCTAGGAAGCCAAGAAATGCTGCTAGTAGAAGCTTTCTCAGCCCTGGTCCCTTGGATTTGCCAGGATAAAAAATCCAGGTAGAAGCCCCAGAAATACCCCCAATCATCAGAAAAGCCAAAAACCCCATTGATACCCCCATTAATGCTGTCATCAATTCTATAATCACCATTATGAAGTTGTTGACACTTGGCATCAATCATCACACAGCGCCGGTCGCCATTCGGGAAAAGGTCGCCTTTGCTCCTGAGTTTCTTCAAGAAGCCTTGCATGACCTACGCCAACATTTGCTTGGTGCGAATCAGGCTGGCCTGCCCGAGGCTACGATTTTATCAACCTGCAACCGTACCGAAGTGTACTGTGCTGCAAATGACGCCAGTGCTGCTGGGCTATTACATGAAGCGACTTTTGATTGGCTCGCTAAAACCCAGCACCTAGCACCTAGTAGCCTCCAACCCCATATCTATTCCTTGCCTCAATCTGATGCTGTACGCCATGCCTTCAGAGTTGCCTGCGGCTTAGATTCCATGGTGATTGGCGAAACGCAAATTTTGGGGCAAATGAAAGATGCGGTTCGTACTGCAAATGATGCGGGTGTTTTGGGAACCTATCTCAACCAACTCTTTCAGAAAACATTTGCTGTTGCTAAAGAAGTGCGTGGCTCTACTGAAATTGGCGCACATTCCATTTCGATGGCTGCTGCATCTGTTCGTCTTGCAGAACGGATCTTTGAAAAGATTTCTGATCAACGTATTTTATTTATTGGCGCCGGTGACATGATTAGTTTATGCGCCACGCACTTTGTTGCTCGCAAACCTAAAAATGTAGTGATTGCCAACCGAACCATTGAGCGCGGTCAAGAATTAGCAGACGCTATTTCTGCGCAAGATGTGCAAGCGGAGTCACTCAAGCTCTCAGAGCTTCCTGGCCGCCTGCATGAATTCGACATTATTGTCTCTAGCACCGCATCATCCTTACCCATCATTGGTCTAGGTATGGTGGAGAGCGCCATCAAACAACGCCGCCATAAGCCAATGGTGATGATTGATCTAGCTGTACCCCGAGACTTTGAACCAGAGATCTCACGACTAGCTGACGTATACCTTTATACGGTAGATGATCTAGGTGTCATGATTCAGACTGGCGTTAATTTACGCCAAGCTGCAGTCAGTCAAGCTGAAGCCATTATTGAAGATCGTGTTGGTAACTTTATGCACTGGATGCATGGACGAAATTCTGTCCCTATCATTCAGGATATTCAATTACAAGGTGAGCGCTTAAGACAGTTAGAATTAGAGCGTGCCATGAAACGCTTGGTGCGTGGTGATGATCCACAAGAGATTCTGAATGCGATGGCTCAAGGTCTAACGAATAAATTCTTACATGGCTCACTTCATGCACTACAACACTCTAACGGCGCTGAGCGTGACGCCCTGATTAAACTCTTACCCAAACTATTCGCCACACATACTAAGCCAGAAGACCATTAGATGAAGCCCAGCATGCGGGCTAAGCTAGAACATCTAGACACGCGCTTAGCCGAACTCAATTCTCTCTTAACTTCCGAAGAAGCAACCAAAGATATGGATGCCTATAGGAAACTCACGCGCGAACATTCTGATATTGCTACGGTTGTCGAACAATTTGGTCTTTACAGGCAGGCTGAAGCAGATGCGCAAGCTGCCGAAGAGATGCGCAAGGATCCTGATATGAAGGATTTTGCCGACGAGGAACAAAAGCAGGCTTTAGCGACCATGGAAGAACTTGCAGGCACACTGCAAAAACTCTTGCTACCAAAAGACGAGAACGATGAACGTAACGTCTTCCTAGAAATTCGAGCGGGTACTGGCGGTGATGAAAGCGCACTCTTTGCGGGCGACTTATTACGGATGTATACCCGTTTTGCTGAACGTCAAGGCTGGAAAGTAGAAGTGGTTAGCGCTGCTGAATCGGATTTGGGGGGCTATAAAGAGGTTGTCTTGCGTCTTGTAGGGCAATCCGTTTACTCTCGCCTGAAGTTTGAATCCGGCGGTCACCGCGTGCAACGTGTGCCCCAGACAGAAACTCAGGGACGTATTCATACATCAGCCTGTACTGTAGCGGTAATGCCAGAAGCAGATGAATTACAGGCGGTCAAAATTAATCCTGCTGAATTACGAATCGATACCTTCCGCGCCTCTGGCGCCGGTGGCCAGCATATTAACAAGACTGACTCTGCGGTCCGTATTACGCACTTACCCACTGGCACTGTGGTTGAGTGTCAAGATGATCGCAGCCAGCACCGCAATCGCGAACAAGCCATGAAAGTGTTGGTCTCCCGAATTATGGATGCCCGCGAACGTGAGAAACATCAACTTGAAGCGCAAACTAGAAAATCTCTAGTAGGCTCTGGCGATCGAAGTGATCGTATTCGAACCTATAACTTCCCGCAGGGACGAATTACCGACCACCGCATTAACCTGACGCTCTATAAGATCGATGCCATGATGGATGGCGATATTGACGATCTCTGTAATGCACTAGCCTCTGAACATCAAGCTGAATTACTAGCCGCCTTAGGCGACAGCTAAAAAATAAGTCATGGGTCACGATTTAACTCTGCGCTCTTTATTAAGTAGCTCCGCACTTCCTCCTGGCGAAGCTCGCCTCTTAATGGCTCACGTGCTTGAAAAATACTATCAACTACCTCGTTCCGCGCTGCTTTCTCGCGATGACATGACGCTTAGCTCAGAAGCAAGCGTGCAATGGCAAGAACTGCAATCCAAAAGACTTGCTGGGGAGCCCATTGCCTACCTTATTGGTAAGCGAGGTTTTCACGATATCGAGTTATATGTTGCTCCCGGCGTACTGATACCACGCCCTGAAACCGAGCTCCTAGTTGAGATTGGCCTCCAAGAAATTGCACGACTTCATGGGCCAGTAAAAGTATTAGATTTGGGAACGGGTTCTGGAGCAATCGCCCTTGCCCTTGCAAATGCGGCTCCTCAGGTATTGGTAACCGCTACAGATCAATCATCCGAAGCTTTGGATATTGCAAAGACTAATACCCAGCTTCTAAAACTGGAATCTCGGGTGCAATTCATGCAGGGTAGCTGGTATGAGGCCTTAAATCTTGACGCCCAGTTTGACATCATTCTGAGCAACCCACCCTATATCTCTTCTCTAGATCCACACTTAAGCCAAGGCGATTTACGGTTTGAGCCCATCTTCGCCCTCACTGATCATGCTAGCGGGCTGACCTGCCTAGAGGCCATTATTAATGGCGCAAAAGATCATCTCAGTCTAAATGGCTTAATAGCCGTTGAGCATGGCTTTGATCAAGCGGATGCGGTCGTTGATCTCCTGAAAACCGCGGGCCTAAGCGATATTCAAACCTACCTAGATTTAGCAGGACATCACAGAGTTGCGTCTGGCAGAAACTCAGGTGGTCGATAATCCAAAAAATAACCTTTTTCCGCATAAAGTCTTAAAATCTATCCAAGAGAATTACAAGCTCTTTTTACAAAATGCAGGCTCGTTAAGAAAGAATTTATGGATACACAAGCTCAAATCAAAGAAATCGTTACTGGCAATCCTGTTGTTTTATTCATGAAAGGAACTGCGCAGTTTCCTCAATGCGGATTTTCTGGTAATGCTATCAATATTTTGCGCGCCAGCGGTGTCGAAACACTCCACACCGTTAACGTATTAGAGGATGCTGCGATTCGTCAAGGCATCAAAGAATTTGCTAATTGGCCAACCATCCCTCAGCTCTACATTAATGGTGAGTTCATTGGTGGCTCAGACATCATTAGTGAAATGTTTGAGTCTGGTGAACTTCAAAAACTAATTAAAGCTTAATTACCCCCCTATTGGCTCAGTGACTTTTGATCTAAGCTTGCTTCTACTATTTGGCCTGCCATTTGCTTTATGTGCAGGCCTTTTAGTTTATGCACTAAATTTACGCTCCGCTCTCTCGCGTACCGAGCAAGAAAGTCAAGCAGAAGCAGGTCTTACAGTTAAGCTGCGCGCTGAGCGGGATCAGGCGTTGCAGAGTGCCATACGTCTTGAGGCAGAGTTAGATTCTGAACGCAAACAAGGTCTCGGAAGAATCGAGTCTCTCAATGAGGCTAAAGAGGCTTTAACAAACCAGTTTAAGAATTTAGCGAATGAGATTTTAGAAGATAAATCAAAGCGCTTTACTGAGCAAAACGCTGCTAGCTTAGACGCTCTGCTTAAGCCGCTACAAACTAAGCTTACTGAATTTAAAGAACAAGTCAGCACCTCTTACGGCAATGAGGCGCGCGAACGCTTTGCCCTCAAAAGCGAGATTGAGCGCTTAGCTAATCTCAATCTTCGGATGTCTGATGAAACGCGATCCTTAACGCAAGCGCTTAAAGGCGATTCAAAAGTGCAAGGTAATTGGGGGGAGCTGGTTCTAGAGTCCATCTT
>CAMBBT010000011.1 GCA_945864455.1 Polynucleobacter meluiroseus
ATCTCTACCCCATAGGTATGAACAGGCTTTTGCTTTTGCAAGAACTCCAAAAAGCTACCGTCGCCACAACCTAGGTCAAGCACCTGGCTATTAGGAGCAATCCAATGAGCAATTGCTGCGAAGTCTGCGCGCATATTCAGAGTACTCATAATTGAGCCCCCAGCATTTGCGCAAAATAAGCTCTTACCAAATTATGATAACGCTCATCATCCAATAAAAATGCGTCATGTCCATGAGGGGCATCAATCTCTGCGTAAGTCACTTCACTCTTGTTGCTCAATAAAGATTGCACAATCTCACGGCTGCGATTAGGTGGGAAACGCCAATCTGTTGAGAAACTCACTACCAAGAATTTAGCTTGCACTTCAGCCAAAGCACGGTTGAGGCTGCCGTCATAGCGACGCGATGGATCAAAGTAATCTAAGGCGCGCGTGATCAGGAGATAAGTGTTGGCATCAAAGTAAGTGGAGAACTTATCTCCTTGATGACGCAAGTAGCTTTCTACCTCAAATTCCACATCAAAGCTAAAGCGATAGTCGTTCGATTCGCCATTAGGGCGCTGTAACTCGCGTCCAAATTTTTCAGCCATGTCATCGTCAGATAAATAAGTGATATGGCCAACCATACGGGCTAAACGTAAGCCACGCTTTGGTACTACGCCATGCTCGTAATAATTACCCCCATGAAAATCGGGGTCCGACAAAATAGCGTTGCGCGCTACTTCGTTAAACGCGATATTTTGCGCACTTAGTTTTGGCGTTGATGCGACCACAACACAATGATCTAAGCGCTTCGGAAACTGAATCGCCCAAGCCATTGCCTGCATACCACCTAGGCTGCCGCCCATGACTGCAGCAAATTTGCGAATACCCAATTTATCTGCAAGGCGCGCCTGGGTATTCACCCAATCCTCAACTGTGATCACGGGGAAGTCGGCGCCATAGGGCTTACCAGTTTCTGGATGGATGCTCATGGGTCCAGTAGAACCGAAGCAAGAGCCTAAATTATTCACCCCAATAACAAAAAAATGATTGGTATCTACAGGCTTGCCTGGGCCAATCATGTTATCCCACCAGCCGATATCTTTTGGGTCATCAGGACTGGGGCCAGCTACATGATGTGATGCATTGAGTGCATGACAAACTAATACTGCATTACTTTTATCTACATTGAGCTTGCCATAAGTTTCAATCACTAAATCATAGGCAGATAAAATGGCGCCACTCTGCAAAGGCAGGGGCTCGGCAAAATGGATAGTATTTCTAGAGAGGTTTAGCTCACTCATTCTGAAAGGAGGATGCGCAAACTAATTTCAGAGGCTTCGGTTGGCAATTTCTTAAAGCCACTGCGGGCAAACCGATGCCAACGACCCAAAATAAAACTCATCAACATGGCAGCACGAATACTCACTTCTTCTTGACCAACTCCAGCCCAAGCTCCACCTTGGGTTTGAGCAATACGCAGCGCTTGCTTTAAGGATGCTTCAACGCGATCTAAGACCTGAGTAATGCGCTCTTGCAAACGATCATCCTCTTGCAGCAAAGCATCCCCCAAAAGAACTCTGGTCATACCAGGATTCTTCTCAGCGAAGAACAACAGCATTTGCAAAATTCCACGGGCCTGGGCAAGGCCAGATTCTTCTTTTTGATTAATTTGGTTGATTAAACCAAAAACAGTTTGCTCGATAAAAGATATCAACCCTTCAAACATCTGCGCTTTACTAGCAAAATGACGATAAAGCGCAGCCTCAGATACTTGAATTTTTGCTGCCAAAGCGGCTGTTGTTACACGCTCGCCTTTGGGGTTTTGCAGCATCTCTGCAAGCACTTGCAAAATCTGCAGACGACGCTCTCCAGGACGCGGACGCTTGCGCGCCTTACCAAGATCAGCACTGCTGTTGTTGCTATCTGCTGACTCTAAAGATTGACGCATGTATTTACTTATCTCGAACGAATCATCGTACCGAATGCTTGCTCGGTCAAAATTTCTAGTAGTAAGGAGTGTTCAATACGCCCATCAATAATGTGTACTGAATTCACTCCGCTTTTCGCAGCATCTAATGCAGAAGAAATCTTCGGCAACATGCCTCCAGAGATCGTGCCATCTGCGAATAAAGCTTCAATCTCTTTTGCAGTGAGATCCGTAAGGAGCTTGCCATCTTTGTCCATTACCCCAGGGGTATTGGTCATCATGACCAACTTCTCTGCATGCAAAATTTCAGCCATTTTGCCAGCCACTAAGTCTGCATTGATGTTGTAGGCTTGACCCTCTTCGCTAAAGCCAATTGGGGAAATCACCGGAATAAAGGCATCGTCTTGTAAAGCCCTTACAACTGCAGGATTAATGGCTTCAATCTCGCCTACAAAACCTAAATCGATTTTTTTACCAGGCTCTTTATCGCTAGGCACCAACATTTTCCTGGCATGAATTAAGCCACCATCTTTACCAGTCAAGCCAACCGCCTGACCCCCAAATTGGTTAATCAACATCACAATATCTTGTTGCACTTCGCCGCCAAGAACCCATTCCACTACTTCCATAGTTTCTTCATCGGTAACACGCATACCTTGAATAAAGCTTCCGGTCTTGCCAATCTTTTTCAAGGCCTCATCAATTTGTGGGCCCCCGCCGTGAACAACAACAGGATTCATGCCAACCAATTTGAGCAAGATGACATCACGCGCAAAACTTTCTTTAAGGCGATCTTCAATCATGGCGTTTCCGCCATACTTAATCACAATAGTCTTACCGTGATATGAGCGGATATAGGGCAAAGCTTCAGCGAGAATCTGCGCCTTTAACAAAGGCGAGATATCACTAAGAGTAGGTAAATGCTTGGTCATCGCAAATAAATTTATTCGCCAAATAGTTTTTGGCGTAGTTCACGACGCTCTTGAGCTTCAAGAGACAAATTGGCTGTAGGCCTTGCAATTAAACGGTTTAAGCCGATTGGCTCACCAGTTTCTTCACACCAACCATAGTCACCAGACTCGATACGAGCCAAAGCTTGCTCAACTTTTTTAAGTAACTTGCGCTCACGGTCCCTTGTGCGCAATTCCAAAGCATGCTCTTCTTCAATGGTTGCGCGATCAGCAGGATCTGGCACCAAAATATTTTCGCGAAGATGTTCGGTGGTCTCCGAAGCATTCTTCAAAATGTCTTCTTTAAGGGTTTGTAACTTTTGACGGAAAAAGTCTAACTGCGCAGCACTCATGTAGTCCTTGTCGGACATCTTCAGTAATTCCGCTTCAGTTGAGGGTGCACCTTTTACAGTCTTAGTGCTCGCAGCCTTACTGCTAGCTTTTGCAGCAGTTGCTGGTTTCGTTGCTGTTTTTACCGTCATCTCATTCTTTCCTAGATTTAAAGCATTATTGCCTCATTCTGCCAAACTTTTACCGCGCTTTAATCAATATTTTTTAATATCGACCGTGGCGGCGGATTGTACCCGAAACTTTCTATACCAAACATCCCTCAAGCCCTGCCAGTAGGGTGTCCTTAGGCAAATCAATGCCTATGAAGACCATCCGGGTTTGCTTGGGCTCGGTACCCCATGGACCCGCCATATCGCTACCCATCATTTGATGAACCCCCTGGAACACCACTTTTCGGTTGCTTCCCTTTACATAGAGCACGCCTTTATAGCGCAGCATCTTTTCACCAAAGACCTCCAAAATGCCTCCCAGGAAGTCTTCCAACTTTTTGTGATCAAAGGGTTTATCACTACGAAAAACAAAGGACTGAATGCGGTCTGTGTGCCCTGCGTGGCCATGATGGTGATCATGGCTATGGTCGTGCCCACAGGTATCGTGGTCATGATCGTGGCTGTGGTCATGACCCTCTTGTTCCAAAAAATGCGGATCAATATCTAGCTTGGCATTAAGATTAAAGCCCTTAAGATCTAAAACCGCATCAAGTGGCACAACCCCTTTAGAAATCCCAGTAATCGGGGCTCGTGGGTTCATGCGCATCAAGCGATTACGCAAAGCCTCAACCTCAGCAGGCGTTACTAGATCAGTCTTGGTAATAAAAATCTGATCAGCAAAGCCTACTTGGCGCTGCGCCTCTTCATGCTCAGTTAACTGCTGTGGGCCATGCTTGGCATCCACCAAGGTCACAACAGCGTCTAAAACATAGTGGTCGGCAACATCGTCATCCATAAAGAAGGTTTGGGCTACTGGACCAGGATTAGCAACGCCAGTTGTTTCAATCACAACACGATCAAAACTAATCTTCTTATCTTTGCGCTGCTCCCAGAGCTCGTTGAGTGCCTCAACTAAGTCACCACGAATGGTGCAACAAATACAACCGTTGTTCATTTGCACAATATTTTCTTGGTTGTCTTGAACCAAAATCTCGTTATCGATATTCTCCTCGCCAAACTCATTTTCAATCACGGCAATTTTTTTACCGTGCTGTTCGGTCAAAATATGCTTAAGCAAAGTTGTTTTGCCACTTCCTAAGAAGCCCGTCAAAATGGTTACCGGAATTAATGCCATGAATGATCCAATCAAAATCTAGTAGTAATACTTGCCCAAAGCGGGAAACCCACTATCTTACCGAGTTCCTCAACCTTTACCAGCCTTGGCACGGGGATGCGCTTTATCGTATGCCTGAGCAAGGTGCTGAAAATCTAAAGACGTATAAATCTGGGTGCTGGAAATGCTGGCGTGCCCCAGCATTTCTTGAACAGCCCGCAAGTCTTGGGAGGATTGCAAGACATGGCTAGCAAAACTGTGGCGCATCATGTGGGGATGTACATGGGTAGGCAGTCCTGCACGCATAGCTAGAGTTCGTAGGCGCGCCTGAACGGTGCGGGGTGATAAGCGCTTTCCGGTTGCCGATAGAAAAAGAGCGTTCGATTGTTCGGCATAGCTACTACTACTACGAATTTCTCTCCATACATTGAGCGACTGCATTGCTGGAGCACCAACGGGTACAGAACGTCGTTTGCCACCCTTGCCTAAAACGGTGACTTCAGCAGCATCCCAATCTAACCAGCCCGCAGACTCTTGTTGGCGATCTTTACTTTGCATCACATCAATTCCCAATAACTCGGAAAGGCGTAAGCCGGAAGAATAGAGTAGGTCAATAATTGCCGCGTCTCGAATCGATTCCAAATCCTTTTTCTCTTGTGCCTCTTTGATGGCTTGATTCACTAAAGAAAGTGCCTGCTCAACCGATAAGGCTTTAGGCAGCGACTTCAGGCGCTTGGGCGCCTTGACATCATCAACCGGATTAGCCACTAGATTGCTAGTCACCTTGCCAGCGCGCGCCTCTCGCCTTGCATCTTTCTCGGTGAGCCAGTGATACCAACCACGCCATGCTGAAAGTGCCCTCGCAATACTTCTGGAAGATTTACCTTTGGAATGTAAGCGTCCTGCCCAACGACGCACATGACCATTACTGACTTTTAATAAATCAATGGAGTCTTCAAGAGCAAAATTTTGTAGATCGCCAAGATCCATGCCATACGCCTTGAGTGTATGCGGCGAGAGTTGACGCAATACATGCAACTCGTGCAAATACTCTTGCACGAGAGGGTGAAGATCAGTCGCTGGTAATTTCATAAGCCTGGATACGATCCAAAGCTGCTGCAGTGAGTTCCGCAATCTGGCGTAAATAGAATGCGCCCATATCTGCGGTAAAACGGGTTTCGTCTTTGCTAGCTAGTAATAAAACTGCAGGGAATTGGGCAACGCCTATGCTTTTGCCGAGCGGCAAACCAATAGCCACCATGCTTTGCCAGCCTGGATCCATTGTGGTTTGACTCGCTAGCAAATCCACGCTGGCAGCTGCAAGCTCTTTAGCTGAGCCGCACAGCGGTGTATCAATCCAAGGGCCAAATGCAGAGTTTGGTGATAGTAATTGGGCAGACTCAACCTCAAACACCTCAGCCAATCCAGAAGTAATTGCGCCTTCAACATCTGCTTTATTGTTTGCCTTCATTAAGCGTAATAACCAAGCAACTAAGCTTTGTTGGGTTTTATCGTTACGACTACCAAAATGCAGCATCTCACTTAATCGACGATTGAGCTCTTGGTTTTGAGTGCGCAATACTGTCATCTGACGCTCTTGCAATGAGATCGCACGATCCTCATGTGGATGCTTAATACGAATCTCATTAAAAAGATCTGCATAGCGATCAAAGAAACCTGGGGTTGCTCTCAGCCACTCAGCAACTAACTCTTCTTGCTCGGTCTGCTTTGGATCTATTGCACTCATCTATTTCTTTCTTAACTTAGTTTTTTACGCAAGAGTTCATTTACTTGGCCTGGATTGGCTTTGCCTTGAGAGGCTTTCATAATCTGACCTACAAGTGCATTGAATGCTTTTTCTTTGCCAGAGCGGAACTCTTCAACTGATTTCTGGTTAGCTGCCAGTACTTGATCAATGATGGCCTCAATAGCACCGCTATCGCTAATCTGCTTAAGGCCTTTGGCGTCAATCACTTGATCAACACTACTAATCGCCTTACCAGCAACAGCTTCTTCCCACAAAATTGCAAAGATATCCTTGGCGATCTTATTAGAGATAGTGCCATCAGCCACACGAGTAAGTAAAGGCGCTAAGTGCACAGCTTTCAGTGGAGCATTTGCAGTCGCAATGCCCGCACGATTGAGAGAAGAAGCAAATTCGCCTGCGATGAGATTTGCAGCAGCCTTAGCTAAAGGCTTGCCAATAATTTCTAATAGCTCCTCAAATACTTTTGCAGTATCACGATCTTGTGTCAACAGTTGTGTGTCGTAAGCACTCAAGCCATAGTCTGCTTGCCATTGCTCGCGGAGTTGCGCAGGAAGGACCGGCATCTGATTGCGAATTTGCGCAATCCAAGCAACATCAATCACAACGGGCAATAAGTCAGGATCTGGGAAATAGCGATAGTCGTTGGCATCTTCTTTACTACGCATACTCCGCGTTTCACCACGGTCAGGATCATAGAGGCGGGTTTCTTGAATGACGGTACCGCCGTCCTCGATTAATTCAATTTGGCGGCGCACTTCATATTGAATAGCCTCTTCTAGAAAGCGGAAAGAATTCAGATTCTTAATCTCACAACGAGTTCCAAACTCTTTTTGCCCCATTGGGCGAACAGATACGTTGGCATCGCAACGGAAAGAGCCTTCTTGCATATTGCCGTCACATACCCCTAGCCACATTACCAGGCTATGTAAAGCCTTGGCGTATGCCACAGCCTCAGCAGCACTGCGCATGACGGGCTCAGTAACAATCTCTAAGAGCGGGGTGCCAGCACGATTTAAGTCAATGCCACTAGAGGGCTCGCCATGGGGGCCAATAAAGCCCTCCTCGTGAACGGATTTACCAGCATCTTCTTCCATATGAGCACGAGTTAACTCAACGACCCTCACCTCATCGCCAATCAAAATTTCTAGATGGCCTCCAATCACTACGGGAAGCTCCATCTGGCTAATTTGATAGCCCTTGGGTAGGTCTGGATAAAAATAATTCTTACGGGCAAAAATACTGACTGGTGCAATCTTTGCACCAACAGCCAATCCAAAACGAATGGCATGCTCGACCGCTTGGCGATTGAGAACTGGCAGCACTCCCGGTAAAGCCAAATCCACTGCGCATGCTTGCGTGTTTGGCTCTGCACCAAAGCGCGTGCTTGCACCACTAAATATTTTTGATTGAGTTTGTAGTTGAGTGTGGGTCTCTAGACCAATAACGACTTCCCATTGCATCATGCCACCCCACCAGCTTGTCGCAAATGCCAATCTGTGGCTTGCTGATATTGATGTGCCACTTGTAATAAGCGCGCCTCAGAAAAGTAATTGCCAATGAGTTGCATACCAATCGGTAAATTATTAGCATTAAATCCGCACGGTGCGCTCATGGCTGGCAGTCCAGCCAAATTGGTTGAGAGCGTATAAATATCTTCCAAATACATCTGCACTGGATCTTTTGACTTCTCCCCCAGGCGCCATGCCACATCAGGCGCAACAGGCCCAAGAATCACATCACACTCCTTAAATGCTGCCTGGAAATCTGCCGCAATAATGCGACGAATTTTTTGTGCTTGCAGATAATAAGCATCGTAGTAGCCATGACAAAGAACGTAAGTTCCAATCATGATGCGGCGCTTTACTTCTGCACCAAAACCTTCAGTGCGAGACTTTTGGTACATGTCCCCAAGATCTTTATACTCATTAGCACGATGGCCGTATCGCACACCATCAAAACGACTCAGATTACTCGAAGCTTCTGCTGGTGCTAACACGTAATACACTGGGATGGATAGTTTAGTTTTAGGCAAACTCACCTCAACTAATTTTGCACCTAAACTTTCTAAAGTCTTTGCAGCCTCAGTTACTGACTTAGCAACATCACTTGCTAGACCTTCAGCAAAAAATTCTTTAGGCAAACCAACACGCAAACCTTCTAGGGGTTTAGCAGAATTCGCGCTGCCCGCTTGCCAACTTTGGTTAAGATAACGACCATAGTCTTCACCAGAATCTGCAAGAGAAGTGGAGTCGCGCTGATCATGTGATGACATTGCAGAGAGCACGAGAGCGCAATCCTCTGCGGATTTACCCATAGGGCCAGCCTGATCCAATGAAGAAGCGTAAGCAATCATTCCATAACGAGAAACGCGGCCATAACTTGGCTTAATACCGGTCAATCCACAAAATGCAGCTGGTTGGCGGATTGAGCCGCCGGTATCGGTGCCCGTTGCAATCGGAGCTAAGCCAGCAGCAACTGCAGCAGCAGAGCCGCCAGAAGATCCACCGGCAACACAGGCAGCATTCCAAGGGTTGAGAACTGGGCCATAAGCTGAGTTTTCATTGGAGGAGCCCATTGCGAACTCATCCATATTGGTCTTGCCAAGACAAACCATGCCGGCGCCATGTGGGTTGTTTTCATCGGGAATACCGAGATTGGCAACTACCGTAGCATCAAAGGGGCTCTGGTAAGCGGCCAAGATTTTAGAGGCGGCCGTGGTCTTCCAGCCACGAGTGACGAAGACATCTTTATGGGCAATTGGAATGCCGGTCAACCTGCCTGCTTTGCCAGAAGCAATTAGCTTATCTGCTTTAGATGCTTGTTCTAAGCTTAAGTGAGCATTCACATCTAGGTAAGCATTCCACTGCTTTCCAGCCTCAATTCGATCTAAAAAGTACTGGGTTAGCTCTTTGCTGGAGACTTCTTTTGCAGCCAAGGCTTTGGCCATGAGGGAGATGGGGGTGTTGTGCCAACTCATTCAATTACCTTCGGAACCAGAAAATAAC
Organism: Polynucleobacter meluiroseus; assembly: GCA_945864455.1. Taxonomy (GTDB): domain Bacteria; phylum Pseudomonadota; class Gammaproteobacteria; order Burkholderiales; family Burkholderiaceae; genus Polynucleobacter; species Polynucleobacter meluiroseus_B. The sequence goes on from CAMBBT010000011.1 coordinate 9,249, forward strand.
CTTCTTGCTGGGCGGGGGCGGATGTCATGTTCTCCTTACGGCGATCAGACTCGCTAACTTGGTCAATGCGCATTGGTTGAGCCAAATCACGCAAAAATAGGATGGGATGAGCAAGAGGCTCCAAGCCACTTGTGTCGACAGCCTGCATTTCCTCAACCAGAGAAAAAATAGCCTGTAATTGAGGCAGGACTGCCTCAGCTTCTGCCTGACTTAACTCAAGCTTAGAAAGGTGCGCAATGCGCTGGACATCATCAAGATTCATGGAGCGCTAGAGTATCATTCCTATATATATTTATTAACAACTTCTATTTTCCCACTACATCATGTTTGGTTTTTTCCGCAGCTACTTTTCCAATGACCTAGCCATCGACCTAGGAACCGCCAACACCTTAATTTATATGCGTGAGCGGGGTATTGTCCTTGATGAACCCTCGGTTGTGGCAATTCGCCAAGAAGGTGGGCCTAATGGCAAAAAAACCATTTTGGCCGTCGGAAAAGAGGCAAAAGCGATGATTGGTCGCGTTCCCGGAAATATTGAGGCAATTCGCCCTATGAAGGATGGTGTTATTGCCGACTTCACCATTACCGAACAAATGCTCAAGCAATTCATCAAGCTTGTTCATGAAAGTAAATTATTAAAGCCCAGCCCACGTATCATCATTTGCGTTCCTTGCGGATCTACTCAAGTTGAGCGTCGTGCAATTCGTGAATCTGCATTAGGTGCGGGTGCGTCACAAGTATTTTTGATTGAAGAGCCAATGGCTGCCGCAATCGGATCTGGTCTGCCAGTTTCTGAAGCAGCAGGCTCAATGGTTGTTGATGTCGGTGGCGGCACAACTGAGGTTGGCGTGATGTCATTAGGTGGCATGGTTTATAAGGGCTCTGTTCGTGTTGGTGGCGATAAGTTTGATGAAGCAATTACCAATTACATTCGTCGCAACTATGGAATGCTGATTGGTGAACAAACTGCCGAGTTGATTAAGAAAACAATCGGCTCTGCTTTTCCTGGCACTGAAGTGCGTGAAATGGAAGTGAAAGGCCGCAATCTTTCAGAAGGCATTCCACGTAGCTTCACCGTTACCAGCAATGAAATTCTCGAAGCACTAACAGATCCACTCAATCAAATCGTGACCGCAGTTAAGGCGGCCCTTGAGCAAATTCCGCCTGAGTTGGCCTCTGATATTGCGGAGCGCGGCATGATGCTGACTGGTGGCGGGGCCTTATTACGTGACCTTGACCGCCTCTTGCTTGAAGAGACTGGTTTACCGATACACATAGCTGAAGATCCTTTAACTTGCGTCGCTCGTGGTTGCGGCATTGCTCTTGAGCGCATGGATAAGTTAGGCGGAGTGTTCTCGCACGAGTAAGCGACATACACGTCGATCAGGGAATTGCAACATAGCGCTCCACCACTTTTCAGACAGGGCATTCCGGCCTTACTCAAACTGATTATCTGTCTGTCAATCAGCATCGCTCTGATGCTGATTGATTTTCGTTTTAAGGCACTCGATCCCATTCGCAATAATGTGAATTGGGTTTTGCGGCCCCTTGAATATGTCATGATGGCGCCTCGCAATACTTTCGAAGCGGCTTCAGAATATTTCACCACTCGCTCGACGCTCGATCAAGAAAATCAGGTCATGAAAGTACGCCAAGCAGAACTCTCCTTGCTTGCAAATCAATCTGAGTTCTTGATGGTAGAGAATCATAATTTACGCGAGTTGATGGCACTACAAAAACAAGTGCCCTTCAAAACTCTACCCGTAGAAATTCTCTTTAATCCACCCAATCCAATTTCGCAGCGCATCGTAATTAACCGTGGAAGCAATGATGGCTTAAAGCTTGGCAACCCCATTGCTAACGATTCTGGCGTCCTTGGCCAAGTAGTTCGCCTCTATGAGCGCTCCGCTGAGGTCTCTTTACTAGAAGATCGAGACTTTGCTGTGCCGGTGCAAGTCGCCCGAAATGGCTTGCGGGCTGCTGTCTTTGGGGCTGGGCGCGGAAATCCTTTGGAATTACGCTATTTGCCCGTCGCCAGCGACTTAGAAGTTGGTGATATTTTGCTAACCTCCGGAATTGATGGTGTTTACCCACCGGGATTTGCTGTTGCAGTCATTAGCAAAATTGAGCGCAATGCCGATAAAAACTCGTCTAATGTATTTTGTGTTCCAGTGGCCGCAGTGAATCGCTATCGACAAGCCTTAGCATTTTTATATGATCCGCAGTTTGATGCTAAGGCACCAGCCATTAACAATAAATCAAATACTGGGGTACCGTTAAGCAATACTCCTGGTCGTCGCCAAACTCGTGCGCGAGGTATGCAATGATTGATTTCCAAAGCGGTTATATATTGCGTCCGGTCAATCCAGTCTTCATTTATTTCAGCTTGTTTTGTGCGCTTCTATTAAATCTTTTGCCAATTGGCAACTATGGATGGGTGCCAGACTGGCTCATTCTTTGTATTGTGTTTTGGAATATTCATCAACATCGTTACGTTAGCGTTATCTCGGGCTTCATACTCGGGTTGTTGATAGATGTCCATAACTCCGATCTTTTGGGCCTGCACGCCTTTAGTTATGCACTGGTGGCATATATAGCCATCTCTTGGCATAGGCGGATTGTGGCGCTGACCGTTCTATCACAAGCACTCCATTTGCTGCCGATCTTCTTGCTCGTTTCTTTATTTCCAGTCTTAGTACATTGGCTGCTCAGCGGGGAAGTTTATTGGTGGGCTTTAACCGGTGCCATTCAAGCCATCATTGAGGCAATGCTTTGGCCGCTAGCAACTCGTATATTGTTAGCGCCCCAACGTCGTCCGATTGACGTCGATCATAATCGGCCACTCTAAGAGGCTGTATGGTTTCTTTTAAAAAACCGAATCTCGACTCATTTCAAGAGCGCATTCATATTGCGACTTTGTTTGTCACATTTTGTTTTCTGCTTTTAGTCACCCGCTTGGTATGGCTACAACTTGTGAGCCACGGCAAATATGCTTTGCTAGCTGAAAGTAATCGCATCGCCTTAGTGCCCGCCCCAGCTAATCGCGGCCTCCTTATTGATCGCAACGGCATCGTGATTGGCCGAAACTACTCAGCCCTCACCTTAGATGTCAATGCTGAAGAAGTTAAAGGAAATGTTGACCAACTCATTAACGAACTCTCTCAAATTGTGGATATTTCCCCTAAAGATCGCCGTAATTTCAAGCGCTCTCTGGAAGATTCTCGGAATATGGGTACATTTCCCTTACGCTCCATGCTCAATGAGGCCGAAACTGCCCGTTTTATGGCTAATCGGTACCGTTTTCCAGGAGTAGAGATCCGCGCCAGAAGCTTTCGAGAGTATCCCTATAACGAGTTAGGCTCTCATCTGATTGGCTATATTGGCCGGGTTTCCCAAAACGATAAAGAGCGCATGCAAGCCGAAATCGATGGCGCTAAAGCGGATGATCCAGATGCATTGCAAGCCTCTTTTTTATCGGGCATTCAATACGTTGGCAAGATTGGTTTGGAGCAAAGCTACGAGACTGTTCTTCGGGGCATGCCTGGATATGATCAAGTAGAAATCACTGCAGGTGGAAAACCAGTGAGAACACTTTCTAGCTCGCCCTCAATACCGGGTAAAAATGTTGTGCTCTCTGTTGATATTAAATTACAGTACTTAGTGGAGCAACTCTATGGCAATTTCCGCGGCGCCTTTGTTGCGATAGAGCCTGAAACAGGCGATATCTTGGCATTCGTCTCTAAGCCTAACTTCAACCCCAATGATTTCGTTGAGGGCATTGACTCGGTAACATGGAAAGAGCTCAATGACTCTCCACAAAAACCGCTCTATAACCGTCCGCTCAAAGGTATTTATCCTCCAGGATCAACCTACAAGCCTTTTATGGCGCTGGCTGCTTTAGAGAAGCAGAAGCGTACACCTTCGCAAACAATTTCTGATCCAGGTTATTTTAATTTTGGTAATCACACCTTCCGCGATGACAAGAAGGGTGGACACGGCATAGTTGATATGCAAAAGTCAATTGTTGAATCTTGTGACACCTATTACTACCTGCTTGCTCGTGATATGGGCGTCAATATGATGCATGACTTCATGAAGCCATTTGGCTTTGGTCAAATCACTGGCATTGATTTACAAGGTGAGTCTAGAGGTGTATTGCCATCAACCGAGTGGAAGAAAAATACCTTCAAGAAGCCTGAGCAGCAAAAATGGTACGAAGGTGAAACAATTTCTCTGGGTATTGGCCAAGGCTATAACGCCTTCACTATTTTGCAACTAGCACACGCAATGGCAAACGTAGCGAATAACGGTATTGTGATGAAGCCCCACTTGGTAAAAGCAATTGAAGATCCATTTACTCGTAACAGAGTGTTAACCACGCCAAAAGAAAGCTATCGCATTGACCTGAACCCAGAAAATATTGCGATCATCAAAAAGGCGATGGTTGAAGTAAACGTTTCTGGAACATCTACAGCAGCCTTTAAGGGTGCGGGATACGTTACTGGAGGAAAAACTGGCACCTCCCAAGTCTTTAGCTTGAACTCAAAAGAATATAAACACAGCTCTACTGCAGAATTCTTGCGAGATCATGCTTTATATATTGCGTTTGCCCCTGCAGATAAACCTACCATCGTCATTGCCATGGTAGTTGAAAACGCAGGCTTTGGTGCGCAATGGGCTGCACCGATTGCACGCAAAGCATTGGACTACTACATTGAGGGCAAATGGCCTAAGGAGATTCCCGAGTGGAAAAGAGCCCCTTAATCAAAATTAAAATTTTGTTCTTCAGTATATTCGCTGGACTAGATCGCCAGCTAGGCCTTATTTTACTTGGGTTAGTGGCTATTGGCTTTCTTACATTTTTATCTGCAAGTCAAAATACACCTGTACAAATCGCTGATGAGTTACGCAATCTTGCGCTCTCATTTGTCGTGATGTGGATCGTTTCCCGCATTCCACCTAAGTGGTTAGAGACGGGGGCTGTTTGGATTTATGGCATTGCTGTTGCGCTGTTGATTGCGGTAGCTGTATTTGGATTGATTAAAAAAGGTGCGCGTCGCTGGCTCAACCTTGGCATTGTGATTCAACCATCTGAAATCATGAAAATTGCAATGCCGCTGATGCTTGCGTGGTACTTCCAAAAACGCGAAGGCATTCAGACGACCTGGGACTACGCAGTAGCAGCAATTATTTTGGCTATTCCAGTTTTTCTCATAGCGCGTCAACCAGATTTAGGTACTGCACTCCTCGTTTTTGCTGCCGGTCTCTACGTCATCATCTTGGCTGGCTTGCCATGGAAGTGGATTCTGCCTTTTGTGGGCATTGGTATTATTGGAGTTCTGCTCATCATTATTTTTGGCAGCACAATTTGCGCAAATGATGTTGCCTGGCCGCTTGTACATAACTATCAAAAGTATCGTGTTTGCACTTTGCTAGACCCCACTAGTGACCCCCTTGGAAAAGGTTTTCACACCATTCAGTCGATGATTGCAATTGGCTCTGGTGGATTTTTTGGCAAGGGCTGGTTTCAAGGAACGCAATCACATTTGGAATTTATTCCAGAAAAACATACTGACTTTGTATTTGCAGTTTTTTCGGAAGAGTTTGGTTTACTTGGCAATCTGATATTGATTGCTTTGTTCTTTGCATTGATTAAAAGAGGTTTAGCAATCTCAGCAAGTGCACCAAACTTATTTACGCGTTTGCTAGGCGCAGCTGTAACGCTCATTTTCTTTACTTATGCGTTTGTGAACATTGGCATGGTCAGCGGCTTACTACCAGTTGTTGGAGTTCCACTACCCTTTATTAGTTATGGCGGCACTGCCTTGGTTACTCTTGGTTTTGGGGCGGGTATATTGATGAGCATTCATCGCCATCGTCGCCTAGTACAAAGTTAATTCAAAACAGATTCTGTAGGTATGTGAGTTCTTAAGGAAATAAAAAAGCCCGGCATGCCGGGCTTTTTTATCAACAAAGAAGAAATTACTTCTTACGTTTGTTAACTGAATCTTTAAATGCTTTACCAGCTGAAAACTTAACAGTTTTAGCGGCAGCGATTTTGAGTGGCTCACCAGTTTTTGGATTGCGGCCCATACGTGCAGCACGCTTACCAGATTTGAAAGTACCAAAGCCAATTAACTGAACATCATCGCCTTTAGTAACGGCCTTGATGATTGTTTCGATAGCAGAATTCAATGCAAATTCAGCTTTTGCTTTAGAGATCTCGGCGTCGTCAGCGATTGCTGCGATTAGTTCGGCTTTGTTCAAGTGAAGCTCCTTATAGATATTGATGTCAGCGCACATTACGCTTACATGATTTTAACCACAAAAAATTACAAAAATAAAGCTGCGGTACAGTAATTTTTTACTACTCCTACAATTTAGTCGCCCAAAACGACTAAATCAGAGACAAAATATTCAGTATCTCCAAAACAGTTTGTTGGCAAACCAATATGTTGCTCGTATTTTAGAGCTACTTTTTTGCCTAAATTAGCATTTATTTTTTGTGCTACAGCGTCTTCACGCACCGTAAAGAGGAATTTTTCTGACATAGTGCCAGGCATTGAAACCATTGCCAACTCACCTTCCCAAGTCTTACAAATATAGCCACGATGAGAAAATTTTTGTACATATCCTGCTCGCTCGCCGCTTCCATAGCTCCATGTCAGCATGCCCCAGGTATATGCTGAAATACCTACTAACCCAATTAAAACAAGGCTTAAGAGCCACTTTATAAACCTATTCATACGATCATCCTTGATCTATGTCCACATAAACCCTAGCAGGGCGCCCAAACCTATCTTCGCCTAGTATATGAGCATCTCCGATGCAAGAAATGGTCTATCAAGGGTCTCCAGCCAAATTAAAATGTGTATAGTTAGCTCACATTGTCAAGTTCGATACTAATTCGTCAAATCATCTTTCTATTTTTGTAGCCTCAGCTCTTTATGTTTATTTCAGCAGTAGGGCTGTCTTTAGCTTGATGAGATTGCTGATGATCTATTGGGGACTTGTAGGCCTCATTAATTCACTTTTATCACCTCAGAGCACAGAACGCAAAACTGAAAGCCAAATACCACAGTGTTTATTGCGTCAATAAATGAGGCTTAATTTTGGGAATTTTGTGGGCGATCTTTAGATCATTGGGGCTTGAGAGCCTGAATGATTTGCTCGGGGCTAATGGGGCCCCAGACTTCCAGCCTCTTCTGCCTGCTATTTTGTCCAGAAATGAACTGAATCTGCTTTTGAGGCACTTTTAACTGCTTCGAAAGCCAAGCCAATAGCAGCTCATTAGCCTTGTTTTCAATGGCGGGAGCCTGAAGAGAAATCTTCAGCCAGCCAGCGTGCAAGCCCACCACTTTAGTGATCTTTGCGCCTGGCTGGCAATGTAAATTTAACGAAATTCCGTTGGGGGTTTGTTTTAACCAAATAGGCGTCATTAAAGTACTTTAAACTTAAACCATGATTATGAAGAGCTCCAAAACACTAGATCACCTATTTGCAAGCAATCGCGGCTGGGCTGAAGGGATGATCGCTAAAGATCCTGATTTCTTTAAACGCTTAGTAAATCAACAGGCTCCAGAATACCTCTGGATTGGTTGCGCCGATAGCCGCGTACCGGCCAATGAAATTGTTGATCTGATGCCAGGTGAGCTTTTTGTTCATCGTAATGTGGCTAACGTTGTTGTTCATACCGACTTAAATTGTTTATCTGTTATTCAGTTCGCCACTGACTTGCTGAAAGTAAAACACATCATAGTGGTCGGGCATTATGGTTGTGCAGGCGTGCATGCGGCACTCAGTGATCGTCGCGTAGGACTTGCTGATAATTGGTTGCGTCACGTTAAAGACGTTCACCAGAAACATGAGCGCTATTTAGGTGAAGTTTTACCTACACCTAAACGCCAAGACCGTTTATGTGAATTGAATGTGATTGAACAAGCTGTTAATGTGTGCGAAACCACCATTGTTCAAGATGCTTGGGCCCGTGGCCAAGACCTCACAGTGCACGGCTGGGCATACCGTCTTGATACAGGGATCGTTAAGGATTTAGGAATGTCCTGTAGTTCAATTGAAGAGATGGAAGTGCGCTACAAAAAAACTTTAACTCGTTACGACGCCGAGTAAATCGCATTTGCTCAAATCCCTTATGAATCATTTAGTAGTTGTCTTTCTTAAGCTACTTTCTATTCTGCCTTACAAGCTTTTAGTATCCATTGGCTATGGCTTAGGCTATATCGCCGCCCGTATTCCGGGAGAGCGAAATCGGGTAGTAAAAACAAACCTGCGTTTATGCTTCCCCGAACTCAATACAAGCGAAATTGATCTCTTGAGCAAGCAACACTGGCGCTTACTTGGTCGAAGCCTAGTGGAGAAAAGCATTATTTGGCTAGGCAGCAAAAAACAGCTGAGTGACATGATTGAGGTGAAATCTGCCGTTGATCTGGCGAGTGGAAAGCCTCGCATTTTGGTCAATATGCATTTCACTGGGATTGAAGGTAGCATTATTTTGAGTGCTCTTGCAAAACAGGAGGGTTGGCCTCGCACTTCAGGATTTTTTCAGAGAATGAAAAGTCCATTCTTCAACCAAAAAATTATTGAATGGCGTAATCGTTTTGGCGGTAACTCGATTGATCGGCAAGGAAACTCGAAACAAATCATTCGAGAGATTCGTAATGGCGACTTCATCATCATTGCTCCAGACATTGATCTTGGTACAAAAGATTCAGAGTTTGTTCCCTTCTTTGGGATTGAGACCAATACTATTACTACGGTATCGCGTTTAGCCAAAATTACTGGTGCCGATGTTTGCATGATGGCCACAACTCTAAAGGCGGATGCGTCTGGCTATCTTTGTGAAATCAGCGAACCCTTGAAAGACTTTCCTAGTCTTGATCCTATTACAGATACTGCTCGCTTAAACCAATATTTTGAAAAAGAAGTTCGCCTGCGTCCTGCAGAATACTATTGGGTCCATAAGCGCTTTAAAAATCCTCCCGGCAACAAAATCAACCCTTACGACCCATCCATCTAAAAGCTACTTTAGCGCCTACTTCGGGTAATTGCCCGATAATGTGGGCATGGAAGATAAAGTACGCGTTTCGAAACTATTGTCTGAGTTAGGACTATGTTCACGTCGTGAAGCAGACTCCTATATTGAGCAAGGCTTAGTCACAGTAGATGGTGAAGTGGTCAACGAACTTGGCGTACGTGCTTATCGACATCAAAAAATTGAATTGCAATCTGGTGCCAAAGTCCAGCAAGCTTCTCGTATTACCGTGATCCTGAATAAACCTGTTGGCTACATCTCACACTACGATGATGAGCAAGAATACCAACCAGCTGCCTCTTTGATCACGCCTGATCACTACTTTGCTAGCCCGCTTGATAAAAGCCGCAATCCACGCTTCAATACCAAAGGCTTGGCTCCTGCAGGTAGACTGGATATCGACTCTACCGGATTGCTAGTCCTAACCCAAGATGGTCGAATCGCCAAATTATTGATTGGCGAAAATAGTCCGATTGAAAAAGAATATTTAGTTCGAGTTGAAGGCGCGCTTTCTTTCGAAGACTTGGATCGTCTCAAGCACGGCCTATCTTTAGATGGGGTAGTGCTTAAGCCGGCACAGGTCAGTTGGCAAAATGAAGATCAACTCCGCTTTGTATTACGCGAGGGGCGCAAGCGCCAGATTCGTAGAATGTGTGAAATGGTTGGACTCAAAGTCGTTGGTTTGAAGCGCGTCAGAATAGGTCGAATTTCATTGGGCCCCCTGCCCCCAGGACAATGGCGATTTGTAAGGCCAGAAGAGCAATTTTAAGTAAGTCCACACGCTTATAATTGCGTCCAAACTAGATTAATAAGCGCAGAATTACCATCGATACCACCACCTCCAGCACACCAGCCGCAGAAGTATTAAGACGCCGCAGCTTTGCCATCATCTCTCACCCAGATGCTGGTAAGACCACGCTCACTGAAAAATTATTGCTTTACGCTGGTGCAATTCAAATTGCAGGGAGTGTTAAAGCCCGCAAAGCAAGTCGGCACGCAACTTCTGACTGGATGGAAATTGAGAAGCAACGCGGCATCTCTGTCGCAAGTTCCGTAATGCAGATGGAATATCGCGACTGCATCATCAATCTACTTGATACCCCAGGCCATCAAGATTTCTCTGAAGATACTTATCGTGTTTTAACAGCAGTGGATTCTGCCTTGATGGTGATTGATGCAGCCAATGGAGTCGAATCACAAACCTTGCGCCTACTTGAGGTATGTCGCGCTCGCAATACGCCTATCGTCACCTTTATTAATAAGATGGATCGTGAAGTGAAGCCTCCCATGGAATTAATGGATGAAATTGAGACTGCACTTGGCATCGAAGTTGTGCCATTTACCTGGCCCGTAGGTATGGGCAAATCTTTTGCAGGCGTAATTGATATCGCCAATATGCATATGCGCATGTTTAAAGCAGGCGAAGATCGCATTACTGAAGACTCCCATGCAGTGGTTGACGTCAATGATCCAGCGCTTAAAGAGCGTCTGGGTTCTGACTTAGAAACCGCCTTGGCAGAAGTCGCGCTGATTAAAGAAGCCATGCCTGCATTTGACCGCGAAGCCTTCTTAGCGGGTCGACAGTCCCCTGTATTTTTTGGCTCAGCCATTAATAATTTTGGTGTTCGAGAAATCTTGAATACGCTAGTTGAGCTTGCACCATCGCCGGGATCACGTAAAGCACTTCAACGAGAAGTCAGCCCCGCTGAAAATAAATTCTCTGCCGTAGTTTTTAAGATTCAAGCCAATATGGACCCCGCACATCGTGACCGTGTAGCATTTTTACGCATCTGCTCAGGACACTTTCAGCGCGGTATGAAATTAAAGATTTGTCGTAACAACAAAGAAGTACGCACCAACAATGCATTGTCTTTTCTTTCGCAAAGACGCGATATTTTGGATGAAGCATTTCCCGGCGATATTATTGGCCTACCAAATCATGGCTTGCTGCGCCTTGGTGACACACTCACCGAAGGTGAGCAGTTGCAATTTACAGGTCTGCCATTTTTTGCCCCTGAAATTTTTCGCATGGTTGAATCCGCAGACCCGCTGCGCTCTAAGCAACTTAGAACTGGCCTCATGCAACTTGGTGAAGAGGGTGCTATTCAGGTCTTCCGCCCAATGGCTGGTGGAATAATGCTCCTGGGGGCGTTTGGTCAGTTGCAATTTGAGGTCGTCAGTCATCGTCTACAAACGGAATATGGCGCCGAAGTGCGCCTACTGCCTGCGCGCTATAACTTAGCCCGCTGGGTAAGTTCAGATGATCCTGTTGCTTTGAAAAAATTTACTCAAGAAAATATTCATCGCATGGCAGAGGACGTTGTAGGTGCATCTGTTTTCCTAGCCTCCCACAAGTCAGAACTTGATGTGGCCCAACAACGCTGGGAATCCATTCAATTTCACGCTCTGAGAGAGCACGCCGGCCTCATTTATCAACCCGATTTAGCTGGTTAATTATTTACTTTTGCTCTGCGGCAACTTACAGTCAAAAACTGCAACTAATGGTGTGTCGCTATTTCTAAAAGACGCAATCTTGCCGTATTGTGCACAATAGTTACTTGCCTTCTGAGTTAACTGCCCAATGGACTCGCCGCTACTATTTAAAAAAGTAACATGATTTGCATCAGATGCATCTGTATAGACAGCTGCGCAAGCACTCAAAAGAGCTAAACAAAACATTCCAGAAATATAGATCTTCATACAAAGTATTCCTTATTATTTAACTACTGGAAAGGCTACAGACCAAAGTTCCAGCCATACCAAAAAGAAGTTAGCTGGAAGCCCATAACCAAGAAGAAGATGATATTTGGAAGATTAATCATGTCTTAATCATAGCGCCTGGACTTTTAAGCTGTTATTCTGAACTGTGATCACTATTGTGCGCCCTAGATAGGGGGATCTCTTGAGCATCTCTCTTGAATTCATCATTTCATTAGTCTAGGAAAACTCATGGCTACAGGCCAAAATCAAAGAAATAGAAAAAACGACCCCATGCTCACTAAAACAGGCAAACCACGCCTTGGGCCACTAAACGCGACTCAACTCAACAAGTTACTGGAAGCTAGCACCAAGCCAAAAGAGAAAAGCAAGATCTTGCGAGCGATTAAGAAGCACGCTGTAGTTGCAGCATAAATACCAAGCCCCAAAATATCGGGGCTTTTTTAATTGCGTGTCAAAGAGTATTTAAGTCCTCTTGACCAACATCCTCTTTCCCAAGATAACAGTAGAAACTACCAAGAAAGCGAAAACTAAATTCATGATTGTGAGCGCATCACCAAGCAAAATGCTGGCTACTACAAGCGTGCAAAACGGCTGCGTTAGCTGAGCTTGGCTCACTCGCGCAATACCACCAATAGCAAGTCCTTCGTACCAAAAGAAGAAGCCAATAAACATCGAAAACAGACTTAAATAAATAAAACTAGTCCAGGCTATAGGGCCAGCATGGATGTACTGTGTATTAAATGTGAAATAGCTCATCACAATATTGACTGGCAGAGAAATCACCAGTGCCCAAGAGATTACAGAGCGTGGATTGATCTTTCTGGATAGCTCGCCACCCTCCACATATCCCACGCAAGCAGATATGCCGCCGAGTACCAATAGGCCATCAATATAAGTAAAGCTTCCTGAGCTTTTGAGCAAGGCATAAATCACTACCAAGGCCGCGCCCAACAAAGAGACCAGCCAAAAACCCAGAGAGGGTCTTTCTTTAAAACGAATCACGCCAATTACGGTTGTGGCCAATGGCATCATGCCCAAAATGACTGCGCCATGGGAGGAGGATCCCTCAGTCATGGCGACGGTGGTGAAAATTGGAAAGCCAAAAACCGCCCCAAGAGCAATTACTACAAACTTAGCAAAATCAGCCTTAGATGGCATGATTTCCTTTTTATACAGCAGATACACCAAAGCAACCATACCTGCAAGCGTGGCCCTTCCAAATGCAATAAAGTATGGATCAAAGCTCAGAACTGCAATCTTGCTTACTGGCAAAGTCAAACTAAAAATTAGAATGCCAATAAAACCGATCAGCATCCCTTTGGTTTCTTTATTCACTCTCGACCTTTATCTATAGAAGTCATTGTATTGGCAAAGTTATGGCGCCGATCATTAGCCCTTATGATTGCTAGATGACTACAACTCGCTTTTGCTTAGTGCGCCACGGAGAAACGGACTGGAATACCGAGCGCCGTCTTCAGGGCTATACCGATACTCCTCTGAATGCCCATGGCTTAGCTCAGGCAGCCCAGATGGCCAAGGCCCTTAAGAAAGCCCATTTTCAATTTAATGTCCTCTACACCAGTGATTTGCAAAGGGCAAAACAAACTGCCAAAGCGATTGAAGATTTATATGCAGTTTCTGCGATAAGCCACAACTTGCTCAGAGAGCGTCACCTCGGCGCCCTTCAGGGGCTTACTACTAGCGAGGCGCCGCTTCTAGAGCCAGAGCTCTGGCAAGCGCACCTAAGCAGAGATATTCATCAAGAATTACGGGGCGGTGAAAGTATCTTGCAATTTGCAAATCGCATTAAAAATGTACTTCAAAAAATTCAAGAAAAATATACAGGCAAAACGATTTTGATAGTGAGTCATGGCGGTGCCTTGGATATGATGTATCGAATGGCAAGCAATCAAGCGCTCGATGCCCAGAGAGCCATCACAGTCCCAAATGCATCACTTAACTGGATTAGTTGCGATGGCCCCAACTGGAAAGTCGACAACTGGGCAGATACCAGTCATCTAGATGGATTGGCTTTAGGCAACCTTGAGCTATAAGTATGCTTACATCACATCGTACATAACTGAAAATAAGCCGCCTGCTGGTGGCTTATTTTCATTACATCACTTGGTTAAATGTACTTTATTCTGCTCTGATGCGCAGAATTCAACAATTACATCTGCAAAGTTTAAGTAACGAGAATTACTCTTTCTAAATTTATCAATTTCTGCAGCAAGCGGAGACACTCCAGCCTTCAAGCCTACATCCTCATATCCAGGGTGATACGGTGCCTCTTCAACAAATTTGTTTGACATACATTAACCTCATTCAGTTGGCGCTCAAAAGCGATATCGCCTTAAGCAATATAGAAATGGATCCGCATCGGCAGACCAAGAAATTTTCTACCTAATTATTTGCAAAGATTTTGCATAAAAGTCTCTCCCAAAGACGGCCCACCAGTCACATAGCAATTGCTATGCGGATGGATGCCGCTCCCCCTGTCCTTGATACCTGAGAGATTCACCCTAAGCCTGGCTTAGGGCTTGCTCCTTCGGTGCACTATAAATAGTGACTCTCCAGACGGCTATTTAACATAAGCAGTACCTTCCTGTGGGATACCTGAGCGTTCATGGGAGTTTGCGCCTTCGGTGGAGGGTTGCCCCTCGCTCTCCTGCCT
>CAMBBT010000012.1 GCA_945864455.1 Polynucleobacter meluiroseus
TGGCTTGCCCCGACCCAGGCCGTAGTCCTTAATATCTCCGGAAAGTCCGCTGCATATGCACAAAAAGTCCAGCAAATGCTGAAAAAACAAGGGTTTAGAGTGGAATCGGATTTGCGGAACGAGAAAATTACGTATAAAATACGCGAGCACGCATTACAGAAGATCCCGTTTTTGTTAGTTGTTGGGGATAAAGAATCTGAAAGTAATACGGTGGCCGTTCGTGCCCGTGGCGGAGTGGATTTAGGTGTAATGCCTCTTGATGCCTTCGTTGCCCGACTCCAGCAGGATATATCCCAGAAAGTCGGACCCGAGCCTAGCTAGGGGTGGAGCGGTTTTTATTGTTTTTTTAAAGGAATTAAGAAGATCGCTACTGAAAAATTGCAGCGCATTAACCGGGAAATTACTGCTCCTGAAGTGCGTTTGATTGGAATTGATGGAGAGCCCATCGGTGTAGTTAAGTTGAGTGAAGCCTTGGCTGCAGCAGAAGAGAAAGAAACCGATTTGGTTGAAATTGCTCCGACAGCTGAACCACCTGTAGTCCGAATTATGGACTTCGGCAAATTCAAGTACCAAGAAGCCAAGCGGATGCATGAAGCAAAGCTGAAGCAAAAAGTGATTCAGGTGAAGGAAGTGAAATTCCGTCCCGGCACTGATGATGGTGATTACGGTGTAAAGCTACGCAATCTAATCCGCTTTTTGGAAGATGGCGATAAGACAAAGATTACGCTGCGGTTTCGGGGTCGTGAAATGGCCCACCAAGAAATCGGAGTCAGAATGTTGGAACGTTTGAAGTTGGACCTTGTTGAGCATGGCCAAGTTGAACAGTTTCCAAAAATGGAAGGCCGCCAGATGGTGATGGTATTGGCCCCCATTCGTAAGGCTAAGTAACTGGGTATCACCTGGTTCTTATGTAGGGAGGCACTCGAAGTGAATCACTGAGGGTGCTGGCAGTTAGAAGTGCTTCTGGGTACAGGAAGAGTAACCGTCGGTTACCACCTATGTTGCACAAGTAAATAAAGGGGTGCTTTATGCCCAAGATGAAGACCAAGAGTAGCGCCAAAAAGCGCTTCACGGTTCGCGCAGGCGGAACGATTAAACGAGGCCAGGCCTTTAAACGCCACATCCTCACCAAGAAGACTACCAAGAATAAGCGTCACTTGCGTGGTACCACTGAAGTTGCGAAAGCTGACGTTAAGTCAATTCGCTCCATGCTTCCTTACGCTTAACCTCAGACTAGATTAGGAGAATTAAATGCCAAGAGTCAAACGTGGGGTTACAGCAAGAGCCCGTCATAAGAAAATCACTGATGCCGCAACAGGTTACCGCGGTCGTCGTAAAAACGTATTCCGGATTGCTAAGCAAGCGGTTATGCGTGCTGGTCAATATGCCTATCGTGACCGTCGCAACAAGAAACGGGTATTCCGCGCTTTGTGGATTGCTCGTATCAATGCGGCAGTGCGTGAGTATGACATGACCTATAGCGTATTCATGAATGGTATGAAGAAAGCCTCAATCGATCTCGATCGTAAAGTGCTTTCTGATATGGCCATTGCTGACAAGCCGGCTTTTGCCGCTTTGGTTACTCGGATTAAATCCGTAGTAAGCGCTGCAGCTTAATTTTTTACTAAAAAACTAAGCTGCAATGGTTTCTCTCGACCACATTGTCGAGGATGCTAAACGTGATTTCCTCGGGGCTGCTGATGCAGCAGCTCTTGAGGACGCGAAAGCCAAGTATCTCGGTAAATCAGGTGTTCTCACTGAGCGTTTAAAAGCGCTTGGTGGAATGTCGCCTGAGGAGCGCAAGAGTGCTGGCGCCCAAATTAATCAAGTCAAAACTCAAGTAGAAGATGCATTGCAAGAGCGTCGTCAGTCTTTGGCTGATGCCGTGCTGATGCAACGCCTGGCAGCAGAGTCAATCGATGTTTCTATGCCGGGTCGTGGCCAAGCAGTGGGCAGTTTGCACCCTGTGATGCGCACCTGGGAGCGAGTTGAGGAGGTCTTTAACTCTATTGGTTTTGATGTTGCAGATGGCCCTGAAATTGAAACCGACTGGTTTAATTTCACCGCCTTGAATAGCCCTGAGAATCATCCGGCTCGTTCTATGCAGGACACTTTTTATATTGATGGCAAAGACTCTCAAGGGAAACCTTTGTTATTGCGCACCCATACCAGCCCGATTCAGGTGCGCTATGCCAGTGAGCATGTCAAGAAATATGCCAAGTCAGATGTGATGCCTCCAATCAAGGTAATCGCACCTGGCAGAACCTATCGTGTGGATAGTGATGCGACCCATTCGCCGATGTTTCATCAGGTCGAAGGTTTATGGATTGCAGAAAGCGTTTCTTTTGCAGACCTCAAAGGGGTCTATACCGATTTCTTAAGAACTTTCTTTGAAACAAACGAGTTGCAAGTTCGTTTCCGCCCATCGTATTTCCCATTTACAGAGCCTTCTGCAGAAATTGATATGGCTTTTGGTAGCGGCCAACTTGCCGGCCGCTGGTTAGAGATTTCTGGAGCAGGGCAGGTTCATCCGAGCGTCTTGCGCAATATGGGTATCGATCCTGAGCGTTATACCGGCTTTGCTTTTGGTTCTGGTTTAGAGCGTTTATCCATGTTGCGTTATGGCATAGATGATTTACGCCTTTTCTTTGAAAATGATTTACGTTTCTTAGCGCAGTTCCCTGCATAACCAAATAATTTATTAGATACCGCTATGCAATTTTCTGAATCTTGGCTCCGACAGTATGTAAACCCATCGCTTGATAGCGAGGCTTTGGGTCATGCCATGACGATGGCCGGTTTAGAAGTCGAAGAGCAACACTCTGTAGCGCCTGCATTTACCAAGGTTATCGTGGCACAAATTTTGTCTGCTGAACAACACCCAGATGCAGATCGTTTACGCGTATGCAAAGTGGATGCTGGAACAGGTCAAGAGTTACAAATAGTTTGCGGTGCGCCTAATGCACGTGTTGGTATTAAAATCCCCTGTGCCTTAGTAGGCGCAGAATTACCTCCAGCAGAAGCGGGTGCTAAGCCTTTCATGATCAAAGTAGGCAAGCTACGCGGTGTCGAAAGTCAAGGTATGCTCTGCTCTGGTCGCGAGCTGGGTCTTGGCGATGATCACGAAGGTATCTTAGAGCTTCCAGCCGATGCGCCAGTAGGCAAAGACATCCGCGCATACCTGGATCTAGATGATCAAATCTTTGTCATCAAGTTGACCCCAAATAAAGCAGACTGCTTATCTTTAATGGGTATAGCAAGAGAGGTTTCTGCAATTACTGGTGCTGCACTCTGTGCCCCTAAATGGAATCCACCAGTAGTATCAATACAAGACAAACGTAAAGTCACGGTAGAGAACAAAGAACTTTGTGGCCGTTTTGCAGGCCGCATGATTCGCGGTATTAATCCTAAAACAAAAACACCGGATTGGATTGTGCAGCGTTTAGCCCGCGCAGGGCAAAGAAGTATTTCTGCATTAGTCGATCTTTCTAACTATGTGATGCTGGAGATGGGTCAGCCGACCCATGTGTTCGATATTGATCAATTAAATGGCGATATCACTGTGCGCTGGGCGAAGCCTGGCGAAACACTTGAACTTCTTAACGGACAAACAGTGACATTGCAGGGCCTAGACTCTGCTGGCAAAATGCAAGAAGCAGGTGTAGTGGCAGATCAAAAAGGTCCAGTGGCACTTGCAGGAATTATGGGTGGTAATCATTGCGCAGTGAATGATGACACCAAGAATATTTATATTGAAGCAGCCTATTGGTTACCTTCAGCTATTCAGGGTCGTGCGCGTCGCTTTAATTTCAGCACTGATGCAGCCCATCGTTTTGAACGTGGTGTTGATCCACAAAATACCGTCAAATGCCTTGAGTACTTATCGGCTCTGATTCTAGAGGTGTGCGGTGGCCAAGCAGGTCCAGTAGATGACCAGGTCTTAAACGTACCCGAGCGCAAAGCAGTGAAAATGCGTTTGGCGCGCGCTGAAAAAGTGATTGGCATTCCGCTAACTAATGAGATTGTTGCCGCTGTCTTTAAGCGGCTTGGTTTTGAGTTTAAGCAAGAGGGTGACGTATTCGTTGTAATGCCTCCTAGCTATCGCTTTGATATTGAAATCGAAGAAGATTTGATCGAAGAAGTTGCCCGCATGTACGGCTTTGAAAATATTCCTGATCAGCCGCCGGTAGCTTCTTTAAAGATGAGTGCGAAACCAGAATCTAAGCGTGGCATTCATTTGTTACGTCAGCGTTTTGCTCTGCAAGGTTATCAAGAGGCGGTGAACTTTGGCTTTACTGATCTTGAAAGCGAAAAGCGTCTTGCCGGCACCAGTCAAAAAGATGTGATTGCCGTCTTGAACCCGATTGCAAGTCAATATGGGGTCATGCGTAGTACCTTATGGGGAGGTTTGTTAAATAATCTCAAGGCTAATTTGAATCGTGGCGCAGGGCGTGTGCGTCTTTTTGAGACTGGCCGGGTATTTAAGCGCGATTCTAGTGTTAAAGAAGTGCCAGGTATGGTGGCCGGCTTTAGTCAAATACAAAAAATAGGGGGCTTAGCTTACGGCTCTTTTGTAGCAGAACAATGGGCAAGTCCTAACCGTGCAGTCGATTTCTTTGATGTGAAGGGTGATCTCGAAAGAGTTTTAGATCCCACACATTTCCTGACTGAAGCCGGAAAGCATCCCGCTTTGCATCCAGGTCGCTCCGCACAGATCTTTCTTATCACAAACGCTGGAAAAATATCTGTTGGTTGGATAGGTGAATTACACCCAGGTTTGCAACAAGTATATGAGCTACCACAAGCACCTGTTTTGTTTGAATTAGATCTAGATCCGATGAGAGAACTCGGTTTACCGCAACCTGAAGAACTGAGTAAGTTTCCTGCGGTGCAGCGTGACTTGGCTCTAGTGGTCAAACAAGCTGTTTCTGCACAATCTTTGCTTGATACAATGATGGCTAGCAAGCAGAATTTTGTTCGCGCTATTGAGCTCTTTGATGAGTTCAGGCCAAAGGCAGGATCCAGTAGTATGGCCGATGATGAAAAGAGTTTGGCTTTCCGTGTGACCCTGTTAAACCCTAATGAAACATTACAAGATCCCCAAATTGATGCAGTTATGGCTGCTTTATTGGGCACAGTAGAAAAAAAGTGCGCAGCCCGTCTGCGCTAGGTTTAATATTAGAGAAATATCAAAAAAGTTATAGAAGAGACTAGCAATGACTGAATTAAATAACAACGACACCGTTACTAAGAACGAGCTTTCAGAAGCGCTCTTTGACCAAGTAGGTCTTAATAAGCGTGAAGCAAAAGATATGATCGATGCTTTTTTCGATCGCATTGGTCACTCGCTTGAGTCTGGTGTTGAAGTGAAGATTTCTGGCTTTGGTAATTTCCAGTTACGTAATAAATCGGCTCGTCCTGGCCGAAATCCAAAAACAGGTCAAATGATTCCGATAGCAGCAAGACGTGTAGTGACATTTCATGCAAGTCAAAAGCTTAAAGATGTAGTGGAGTCACATGCTCGAGAAAACCGAGTTTGATGCTAGCTCGGCTCTGCCGAGCTCTCAACTTCCCCCGATACCCCTTAAGCGCTATTTCACTATTGGTGAAGTAGCAGAGTTATGTGGCGTACGTTCACACGTATTGCGTTACTGGGAGCAGGAATTTTCACAGCTTAGCCCCCAGAAACGACGCGGTAATCGTCGCTACTACCAGCACCATGAAGTGGTGTTGATTCGTAAAATCAGAGCGCTTCTTTATGAAGAGGGCTTTACCATTAGCGGCGCTAGAAATCGCCTTGATGAAGTGCGCGGCGAGCTGCGTCTGCGTGATGAGTTGCAAGCTGTTCTGCAAATCCTGTCTAAATAGTTACTGATACAATTTTGTCTCTTGTCGGGGCGTAGCGCAGCCTGGTAGCGTACATGCATGGGGTGCATGTGGTCGGAGGTTCAAATCCTCTCGCCCCGACCATCAATCTTTAATGTTTTAATTGATCAAAATATGAGCCCATCAATTCCCCATCCCCAGAATGAAGAGCGAACCAGTTTCTTTGGTTTAGACATTCCTTTTCTACACTATCTCGGTGTTGTCCCGGAATATGCACGGGACGGTAAGTCGCGCGTTAGTCTTGAACTAAAACCGGAATTTACCAATAGCTTTCAGGTTGCTCAGGGTGGCGTGATTATGACTTTGCTAGATTTTGCGATGGCCTGCGCAACGCGAAGTGCCCATAACCATCCTTTGGGCGTGATTACGATTGAAATGACTACGAGCTTCTTGCGTCCCAGTATCGGCAAAATCGTGGTTGAGGGCAGCGTTCTCAAGGCTGGCAAGACCATCAATTATTGTGAAGCGGTCGTTTTAAATGATGCCGGGGAGATTACAGCAAAAGCGAGCGGTACTTTTACCCTGAGAAAACAATAATTGCTATAAATTCACCATAATTGAGCATAATATTTATAATGGTTATATCGATTAATGCATATATTCAATGATATAAGCCTTTAAATAAAAGGTTAATATATACTCCCGCTGAATTAATCTATATATAATCATCTCTTAAATAGTTTCAATTTAATTAATTGAGCTACTTTAAATAACCTAATAAATAACTTAATATTTGGAGAAAAATATAGATGTCTTCTTATAAAGACCTTTTAGCTCAGCGCGAGCACTTAGATAAGCAGATTAAAGAGGCAGTTGCCCGTGAAAAGGCTGATGGTATTGCCAAGGCTAAGGTGATCATCGAGCAATATAGCTTAAGCGCTTCAGACTTGTTTAACCGTAAGACAGGCGTTAAAAGCGGCGTTAGTAAGGTAGCCCCTAAATACCGTAATCCATCTACGGGCGATACCTGGACGGGCCGGGGTAAGGCTCCAAAGTGGATTGATGGCAAAGATCGCAGCAGTTACTTGATCTAAGACCTATGTAATACAACAAAAAGGCCGCAGATGCGGCCTTTTTGGCGCTATATCCCCTAGCTACATTTCCTACCTAACGCTTCTATAAAGATAGGCTCCAATAGTTCGAGCCGACTTCCTTGTGGCCAAGATTGATCTACCTCAACATTGGTTGCAGGGTATCCAATGATTAGCGGGTTATGGTCAATCAGGCTATTTTCTAGCTCTTCTTTCATGTTTTCCACGAATGGTGGTCTATGACTACTATTCTCATCTGCTAGAGCAACCACGCCCGGATGAAGCTTGATAAAACCCTCATCTACTAGTATAGGAATCCTCTGTGTATCCTTGTTTTTACTCAAATAATGGATCAGATGAACCTGTTCTACTGGAGGGATTAAGGCATCTAAAAAGATTAAATCAGGCGCAATAGAGACCGCCTTCATCAAACCTTCTAAGCTATCAATGGCAACCTCCATTTCTACCTTGAGTTGCCAGTCTTGAATTGATTCTAAGAGCTCTTGGCTATTTTCAGCCCTGCGGAATATACCCATAGCAATGCAGTTTTGACTGGTTTTTTGCCGCATTGCTCTTTTTCTGCGTTGGAGCTGTTGTTCTAAGGAACTGGCCAATACGCGTCTATGGCCGCCTCGGGTCTTCCAGGCGATTAATTCGCCTAATTCCACCATTTTTTGCACAGTTCCAAGAGAGACCTGCAAAATCTTGGCGCTTTGCCTGGTACTGAGATATTCCATATCTGGGGTGACGGTTTTCATATTTCCCTTAATTTCATTAATTCACTCGAAGATTTAGAGAATAAAAATCAAATCCAAGGGAATCTGTCAGGAAATCTTGAAAGCCTAGTAGGAAAGTTCTTATTAATTTCATCCTGATGGATAAATGCCCCAAATACCAACAAAGAAGGAAGAGTCCTTTTGTGGAAAATGGTCAATCGTGTTAAATTAGATATGTAGCAGGAGTATTTGCACAGATCAATTCGTGAAACGGTGAAGCCGCGTAACGGATGGTTATAACCACAGTTTTAATCGGGAAACCCGATGAAAGGTGAGCATCATGATGCAAGAATCGAGAGATAGCTCTTATCTCTTTGGCGGTAACGCACCCTACGTAGAGGAACTCTACGAATCCTACTTGCACGATCCAGCTTCCGTAGCTGATCACTGGCGAGCTTATTTTGATAACGTGAAACAAGTCCCAGCTGTCGATGGTTCATCTCGAACTGACATTGCTCACGGACCCATTGTTGCGTCTTTTGCCCAGCGCGCTAAGCAAGGCCCGATCAGAACGATTTCTGATTCAGCGGACTCCGATATGGGGCGTAAAAGGGTTGCAGTTCAGCAGTTGATCGCGGCGTACCGTAACGTTGGTAATCGCTGGGCAGATATTGACCCTTTAAAACGCACTGAGCGCCAAGACATTCCTGAGTTAGACCCAGCCTTCTATGGGTTTACTGATGGCGATATGGATATCGTCTTTAACATTAGTAATACATTCTTCGGCAGAGACGAAATGAGCTTGCGCGATTTACTGCAAGCATTGCGTGAAACATACTGCGGCACGATTGGTCCCGAGTATATGTTTATCGCCGATCAAAAGATTAAGAAGTGGTGGCAAGAGAAGTTAGAGTCTGTGCGCTCAAAACCCGCATTTAATATGGAAAAAAAGCGTCAAATTTTAGATCGTGTTACTGCAGCAGAAGGCTTAGAGCGTTATCTACAAGCCAAGTATGTTGGTCAAAAACGCTTCTCCCTTGAGGGTGGCGATAGTTTCATTGCCTGTATGGATGAATTGATTCATCAAGCGGGTGCCAAAGGGGTTCAAGAGATTGTGATTGGCATGGCGCACCGTGGGCGTCTTAATGTTCTGGTGAATACTCTAGGCAAAATGCCAAAAGATTTGTTTGCAGAGTTCGAGCACAAAGGTCCTGAGACTTTACCTGCGGGTGATGTGAAGTATCACCAAGGTTTTTCTAGCGACATCTCTACGCCAACTGGGCCAGTCCACGTTTCTTTAGCATTTAATCCTTCCCATTTGGAGATCGTCAATCCTGTAGTAGAAGGTTCAGCACGGGCCCGCATGGATCGTCGTGGGGACGTTTTAGGACAACAGGTATTGCCTGTGTTGGTTCATGGCGATGCTGCAATTGCTGGTCAGGGAGTAATGCAAGAGACTTTGTCGATGGCAGAGGTACGCGGCTACTCCACCGGCGGCACAGTTCACATTGTGATTAACAACCAAATTGGTTTTACTACTTCAGACCCGCGAGATTTGCGTTCTAGCTTGTACTGCACTGACATCATGAAAATTATTGATGCGCCAGTATTGCATGTGAACGGCGATGATCCTGAGGCGGTCGTATTGGCAACTCAATTAGCCATGGAGTTTCGGACGCAGTTTCATAAAGATGTGGCAATCGATATTGTCTGCTTCAGAAAACTAGGCCATAACGAGCAAGACACACCCTCGATGACTCAGCCTTTGATGTATAAAATTATTGCTGCTCATCCTGGTACACGTAAGCTTTATGCAGATAAGCTAGAGGCAGAGGGGACATTTCCTGTGGGTACGGGAGATCAGATGGTCAAGGACTTCCGAGCGGCGATGGATGCCGGTATACAGACCTCTGATCCAGTCCTCAGTAATTACAAAGGTAAGTTTGCAGTGGATTGGACACCATTTTTAAATAAGAAATGGACAGATGAAGCGGATACAGCGATTCCCTTGACAGAATGGAAGCGCTTAGCTGAACGTGTTTCTACAGCGCGCGAAGGCTTTAAAGTTCATCCCTTGGTTGAAAAGGTATTGAATGATCGCGCAGCAATGGGGCGTGGTGAAACGAATATTGACTGGGGTATGGGCGAGCATATGGCATTCGCATCCTTGGTTGCGAGTGGTTACCCAGTCCGTTTGTCAGGTGAAGATAGTGGTCGTGGAACTTTTAGTCATCGCCATGCGGTGTTACACAATCAAAATCGCGAGAAATGGGATACCGGTGTTTATATTCCGCTACGCCATATTGCCAAGGATCAAGCACCATTTTTAGTGATTGACTCTATTTTGTCTGAAGAGGCCGTACTTGGGTTTGAGTATGGCTATGCTTCAGCTGAACCGAACACCTTAACCATCTGGGAAGCGCAATTTGGTGACTTCGCTAATGGTGCCCAAGTGGTGATTGATCAATTTATTGCCTCGGGTGAGGTGAAATGGGGTCGCGCTAACGGTTTGGTGATGATGTTGCCCCATGGATATGAGGGTCAAGGCCCAGAGCATTCATCTGCCCGGCTTGAGCGCTTCATGCAATTGTGTGCCGATACTAATATGCAAGTGATTCAGCCAACTACTGCGGCGCAGATCTTCCACGTATTACGTCGCCAGATGATTCGTCAATTCCGCAAACCGCTGATCTTGATGACACCAAAATCATTACTCCGCAATAAAGAAGCTTCTTCGCCTTTATCAGAATTTACTAAAGGCAAATTCTACACAGTATTGCCTGAGTGTGATGACACTATTGATGCTAAACAAGTCACCCGTTTGGTAATGTGTTCTGGTAAGGTGTATTACGACCTCGTGAAACAGCGGACAGAGAAGAAGATTGCCGACGTTGCCATCATTCGCTTAGAGCAGCTTTATCCCTTCCCGCACAAAGCGCTTGCTGCTGAGTTGAAGAAGTATCCAAAGGTTGCAGAGGTTGTGTGGTGTCAAGATGAGCCACAGAATCAAGGTGCTTGGTTCTTCGTACAACATAATATTTTCGAGAATATGTCTGATGGCATGAAGTTGGCATATGCAGGACGTCCTGCATCTGCATCACCTGCCTGTGGATATGCTCATCTGCACCAAGAACAGCAGAAGTCTTTATTGAATACGGCATTTGCCAACCTAAAAGGTTACGTGATTACGAAATAATCGTTTTCATAACTCAACATACATATCACTAGGATTAATCATGGCTATTTTTGAAATTAAAGTTCCACAACTCTCTGAATCAGTTGCTGAAGCTACTTTATTGCAATGGAAAAAGAAAGTCGGAGATGCTGTTGGTCAAGATGAAATCTTGATCGAAATTGAAACTGACAAAGTGGTTCTCGAAGTACCATCACCTTCAGCCGGTGTTCTGACTGAAATCGTAGTGGCCGATGGCGGCACTGTTGTGGCTGCGCAATTGATTGCTAAGATTGATAGTGCTGCCGTGGCTGCTAAGTCTGCTCCGGCAGCAGCTCCAGCACCAGCAAAAGCTGCTCCAGCGGCCAAAGTTGCTGCCGCAGCTGCAGCCCCTTCAGCTGCAAAAATTCTGGCGGAAAATAATCTCAGTGCCGCTCAAGTTGCCGGCTCTGGTCGTGATGGCCGCATCACCAAGGGCGATGCCTTAAATGCCGCCGCTGGTGCTACAAAATCGGCTGCTATTCCAAGTGCATCACTGCCGATGGGTGAACGTCCAGAGGAGCGTGTTCCGATGAGCCGCTTACGTGCCCGTATTGCTGAGCGTTTGCTAGAGTCACAAGCAAACAACGCCATATTGACTACATTCAATGAAGTGAATATGGCTCCAGTCATTGCGCTTCGTAATAAATATAAAGATCAGTTTGAAAAGACTCACGGTGTGAAGTTAGGCTTTATGTCTTTCTTTGTAAAAGCTGCAACACATGCTTTAAAGAATTTCCCATTACTCAATGCTTCTGTTGATGGTAATGACATTGTGTACCACGGTTACTTTGATATCGGCATCGCTGTAAGCTCACCACGTGGCTTGGTAGTGCCCATTCTGCGGGATGTCGACCAAATGAATTTGGCTGACATTGAGAAGAAGATTGCAGAGTTTGGCGTTAAGGCTCGTGAAGGTAAATTGTCGATTGAAGAGTTGACTGGCGGTACATTTTCCATCTCTAACGGTGGTGTCTTTGGCTCTATGCTTTCTACACCGATCATCAACCCACCACAATCGGCTATTTTGGGTATCCACGCTACCAAGGATCGTGCTGTTGTTGAAAACGGTCAAGTGGTAGTGCGCCCAATGAACTACCTTGCTTTGTCCTATGACCACCGCATCATTGATGGCCGTGAGGCAGTGCTTGGTTTAGTTGCCATGAAGGATGCTTTGGAAGATCCAGCACGTCTTCTTCTTGATTTGTAAAAGGGAAGTTCATGAGCCAAGCTTTTGATGTAGTGGTAATTGGTGCTGGCCCTGGTGGCTACATCGCCGCAATTCGGGCAGCGCAACTCGGTTTCAAGGTTGCCTGCGCAGAATCGTGTTCTTATGATGATCCTAAAGGCGAGCCTCGCTTAGGAGGTACGTGCTTAAACGTGGGCTGTATTCCTTCGAAGGCTTTGCTAGCTTCTTCTGAAGAGTTCGAGAAGATTGGGCATCATGCTGCTGATCATGGCATCAAGGTTGGCTCTGTCAGTATTGATACTAAAAAGATGGTTGCTCGTAAGGACGATATCGTTACCAAGATGACTAGTGGTATTGGCTATCTCTTTCGCAAGAATAAAATCACTTTATTAAAAGGACATGCCTCTTTCGAAGCTAAAGGTGCTGATGGTTATCAAATCAAGATTGATGGTAAAGATAAATCCA
Organism: Polynucleobacter meluiroseus; assembly: GCA_945864455.1. Taxonomy (GTDB): domain Bacteria; phylum Pseudomonadota; class Gammaproteobacteria; order Burkholderiales; family Burkholderiaceae; genus Polynucleobacter; species Polynucleobacter meluiroseus_B. The sequence goes on from CAMBBT010000012.1 coordinate 12,499, forward strand.
CTGTTACTGCGAAGAACGTCATCATTGCGACTGGCTCTAAAGCGCGACACTTGCCTGGTTTAGTAGTAGATAACGTATTGATCTGCGATAACGAAGGCGCACTTAAATTTGATTCAGTACCCAAGAAACTGGGTGTTATTGGTGCCGGCGTGATTGGTTTAGAGCTTGGTTCTGTGTGGCGTCGCTTGGGGTCTGAAGTGACTGTACTTGAAGCATTACCTTCTTTCTTAGGCGCATGCGATGTGGGCATTGCCAAGGAAGCTCAAAAGCTTTTTATTAAGCAGGGCCTGAACATCAATATGGGTGTCAAGATTAGCGATGTGAAGGCTGATAAGAAGGGTGTGGTTGTTAACTACACAGATAGCGCTGGTAAATCTGCCAAGTTAGAGTGCGATCGCTTAATTGTTTCTATTGGCCGTGTACCAAATACGGATAAGTTGGGACTAGATAAGATTGGTCTTAAGGTGGATGAGCGTGGTTTCATTCCAGTCGATGATCACACTTGTGCTAGTGCCGCGCCTGGCGTATACGCCGTAGGTGATGTTGTGCGTGGACCGATGTTGGCTCACAAAGCAGAGGATGAAGGTGTATTGGTAGCAGAAGTGATTGCTGGCCAAAAGCCGCACATTGACTACAACTGTATTCCTTGGGTGATTTACACCGACCCTGAAATTGCTTGGGTTGGTAAGACTGAGCAAGCCTTAAAAGAGGCCGGCATTGCTTTCAAAGCTGGTCAATTTCCGTTTGGAGCTAATGGCCGGGCACTAGGTATGGGTCGTGCTGATGGGTTCGTCAAAATCTTGGCTGATGCTAAGACAGATGAAATTCTGGGTGTTCACATTATCGGCCCCAATGCTTCTGATTTAATTGCTGAAGCTGCTGTCGCAATGGAATTTAAAGCGGCAGCTGAGGATATTGCCCGCATCTGTCATCCGCATCCCAGTCTGTCAGAAGTCATACGCGAAGCAGCATTGGCGACTGATCAACGCGCATTAAATATGTAATTGAAAACCATTGAGTACTACCAACAAGAATTAAAAGCGCGCGGGTATCATACCGATCCCGCGCAGCTTCGTGCTGTAGAGCGCTTACAGCAGTGCGAAGATGAATGGATTGCTTACAAAGAGATTCGTAGTAACAATCTCAAGAAAGCTCTTTTCAAACCAATTCTGCCCCGTGGTTTGTATTTATGGGGCGGAGTAGGGCGTGGAAAATCCTTTGTGATGGACTGCTTTTATGCAGCTTCCCCGTTAGAAAAAAAGATTCGTATTCATTTTCATGAGTTCATGCGTGAAGTTCATCGCGAATTACATGAGCTATCCGGTATGGCTGACCCCTTAGACGAGCTCGCCAAAAGAATATCTCAGCGCTTTCGCTTGATCTGCTTTGACGAGTTTCATATTAATGACATTGCTGATGCGATGATTTTATATCGCCTCTTAAGTGCTCTCTTTGAAGATCGTGTGCAATTTGTGATGACATCAAATTATCGTCCGGATCAGCTCTACCCCAATGGCTTGCATCGTGATCGATTGATACCAGCAATTAAATTACTCGAAGAACAATTGGATGTTCTTAATCTGGATGCAGGAAGCGACTATCGTCGTTTGCAGATGGCGCAAGTGGAGGCATACTTAACTCCAGCCAATGTAGAAACTCAAGTCAAACTGGGTCAAATGTTTCAAACACTGATAGGTAATCGTAAGGAAGTTACGATGCCTGTCTTAAATATTGAGTCTCGCGAGCTCAGGCCCTTGCATATGGCCAATGGAGTTGTTTGGTTTGATTTTCAAACACTATGCTGTGGCCCGCGCTCCCAAAATGACTATCTTGAGATTGCCAAGCAGTTTCATACCGTGATTCTCTCCGGTGTGCCCTACATGCCTCCTAGGATGACCAATGAAGCACGTCGCTTTATTTGGCTTATTGACGTCTTATATGACTATAAGATTAAATTAATCATCACTGCTGAGGTTCCAGCTCCAGATCTGTATACCGAGGGCCAAATTACCGCTGAATTCTCTAGAACCGTGTCTCGCCTCATTGAGATGCAGTCCCGTGACTACCTGGATGCACCGCGCCGGGTAATTGATACCAGCTTGACCTAAAATAGGGTTATGAGCAGCTTTTCCCCTATTAACGCCGATTTACATTGCCATTCAGTGGTCTCTGATGGCACTCTGACGCCTGAACAGCTTGCAGAGCGTGCCAAATCGAATGGTGTGAATTTATGGGCGCTGACAGACCATGATGAGTTGGGTGGCCAGCAGCGCGCCAGAGATGCAGCCAGCGCTTTGAATATGGATTATCTGTCTGGCGTAGAAATTTCAGTCACTTGGATGGGGCAAACGATTCATATTGTTGGCCTTGGTATTGATGCTAACCATGTTGGTATTCTGGAGGGGCTTCGTCGCATGCGCGAAGGTCGCGAAGATCGCGCTCAACTCATGGCAGATCAATTATTGAAAGTCGGTATTCCTGGTGCTTATGAAGGTGCGCTCCATTTTGCAGGTAATGATCAGTTGATTTCGAGAACACACTTTGCACGTTTCTTGGTTGAGCAGGGTATCTGCCGTGATACTGAACAGGTATTCAAAAATTACTTAGTTGAAGATAAGCCAGGCTATGTTCAGCATATGTGGGCCACATTGGATGATGCGGTCTCCTGGATTAAGGCGGCTGGCGGAGTTGCGGTCATTGCCCATCCTGGACGCTACGGCAGACTCAATGCGATGCAGATGGATGAACTCTATAAGCACTTTAAAGATATCGGTGGTTTGGCAATTGAGGTCGTCACTGGAAGTCATAGCCCAGACCAATACCAAACCTTTGGGAAGATTGCTCAGCAATATGGTTTCTTGGCATCTCGAGGATCAGACTTTCATGATCCCGATGAGAGTCGTGTTGACCTTGGTAATTTGCCACATTTACCAGACCACCTTACACCGGTATGGTCTGCATTCCATTGATTTATTAACGACAAAGATAAAGAATAAAGATGTTTGCTGAACGTGTTCTCTCCGGTATGCGACCTACGGGTAATTTGCATCTTGGCCACTACCATGGCGTACTCAAGAATTGGATACGATTGCAGTCTGAGTACCCCTGTTTTTTCTTTGTTGCAGATTGGCACGCCCTTACCACTCACTATGAAACTCCGGATGTGATTGAGCAATCTGTTTGGGATATGGTGATTGATTGGTTGGCAGTAGGTGTAGATCCAAACCAGGCAACTTTATTTATTCAGAGCAAGGTTCCAGAGCATGCAGAACTTTTTTTACTGCTTTCTATGGGAACCCCATTGGGATGGCTTGAGCGGGTGCCAACCTATAAAGACCAGATTGAAAAGTTAAAAGAAAAAGACCTGCAAACCTATGGCTTCTTGGGCTATCCATTGCTACAAGCTGCTGATATTCTGATTTACCGCGCTCAACAGGTGCCAGTCGGTGAAGATCAAGTACCTCATGTAGAAATGACACGTGAAGTGGCGCGTCGCTTCAATTATTTATATGGTCGTGAACCTGGTTTCGAAGAAAAAGCTTTAGAAGCTGTAAAAAAATTAGGCAGTAAACGCGCCAAAATGTATACGGAGTTACGTGTGGCGTTTCAGGAGCGTGGTGATGATGAGGCTTTAGAACAAGCTAAAGCATTACTGCAAGAATCACAAAGCTTATCAATGGCTGACCGCGAGAGATTATTTGGTTTCTTAGAAGGCTCACGAAAAATTATCCTTCCTGAGCCGCAGGCATTGTTAACTGCAGCGTCACGCATGCCAGGTATTGATGGTCAAAAGATGTCTAAGTCTTATGGCAATACTATTAGCATTCGCGAGCAGCCTGAAGATGTTATTAAAAAAATCCGCACAATGCCAACTGACCCAGCTCGTGTCCGCAGAACAGATGTTGGCGACCCTGCGCGTTGCCCGGTCTGGCAGTTGCATGTCGTCTACTCCAATGAAGAAACCAAGCAATGGGTTGAAAAGGGCTGTAAATCGGCAGGTATTGGTTGCCTTGAATGTAAGCAGCCAGTAATCGATGCCATTCTTGCAGAGCAGCAACCCATGTTTGAGCGCGCTCAGAAGTATTTGGATGATCCTAGTCTTTTGCGCTCCATCATTGCTGACGGATCTGACCAAGCTCGCAAAGTTGCTCAAGAAACGATGCGTGAGGTCCGCGAAGCGATGGGCCTTGACTACGATTAAGGTGCTTGGTTTGCCCAATTCGCACGATTCGATTGTGAAACCCTCTTCTTGGGTAGTGCGTTTTGCGCCGCTGATTCCCAAGGGTGCCCTAGCGCTCGATCTTGCCTGTGGTTCAGGGCGTCATTCTCAGTTATTGGCTAATCTGGGTCATTCAGTCTTGGCTGTGGATCAAGATATCTCAGTATTCCAGACCGTACATTCTTCCACTATTACTCCAAAATGCCTCAATCTTGAGGAGGACGCTTGGCCCCTATCTGGTTCAAAGTTTGGCGGTATTGTGGTGACTAATTATCTATATCGCCCTCATCTCGATTGCTTACCTGAACTGTTGGAAGCGGGCGGAATTCTGATTTACGAAACTTTTGCCCAGGGCAATGAAAAATTCGGTAAACCCTCTAATCCTAATTTCCTCTTAAATCCTGGGGAATTATTGGCTTTTGCTGCTCGCCATAGCCTGAAAGTCCTTGCTTATGAGGATATTTATGTAGATGAGCCCAAACCAGCCATGCTTCAGCGCCTTTGTGCTGTAAAAGGAATGTTAACGGACCGCATTCCGTTACAATTTCAAGGTTAAGACAGTCCATATCGGTGCATATTCGGTGACAAATACAGTTCAATCTAAAGGCAGTAAAAAGACCATTGCTGGTAGCATGCCTGCGATCGTCACGCCGATGCATGAAGATGGTAGCTTGGATTACTCTGGCTTACGATCTTTGCTAGATTGGCATGTGGCCGAAGGTTCCGATGGCATTGTGATTGTTGGTACTAGCGGTGAATCTCCAACAGTCTCTGTAGAGGAGCACTGTGAATTAATTCGTGTTGCGGTAGAACAAATTGCTGGTCGTATTCCTGTGATTGCAGGTACTGGGGGAAATTCCACAACCGAAGCTATTGAATTAACCAACTTTGCTAAAAAAGTGGGTGCTGATGCTAGCTTACAGGTTGCTCCTTACTACAACAAGCCAACACAAGAGGGTATGTATGCCCACTTCAAAAAGATTGCAGAGTCCGTTGATCTACCAGTAATTTTATATAACGTGCCTGGTCGAACAGTAGCTGATCTCGCTGGTGATACTGTGGTGCGTTTAGCAGGCGTGACAGGAATCATCGGCATCAAGGATGCAACTGGAAACCTAGAACGTGGGACTTTATTAATCGCAGACCTAAAGCATGCAGGGCATAGTGATTTTTCAGTATTTTCTGGTGATGATTTAACTGCTGCAATGTTGATGCTGATGGGTGCTCAGGGCAATATTTCAGTAACTGCGAATGTTGCGCCGCGCTTGATGCATGAGTTATGCGTTGCAGCGATGTCTGATGATGTGAAAAAAACCCGCGAGATTCAATACAAATTGCTAGCAGTGCACAAGGCAATGTTTACGGAAGCAAATCCAATCCCAGTGAAATGGGCCCTTCATGAAATGGGTAAGATCACTGCGGGCATTCGCTTGCCGTTAACCCCTTTAAGCATTTCTTTACGTGAGCCTTTGAAGGCGGCATTAAAACAGGCTAACTTGATATGATGAATTTGATGCAACTACTGCGCCGCTACATAACGATTCTTGGTCTTGTGATCACAGCTACCGCTGCCTTGACAGCGTGTAAATCAGTTACTAGTAACGATACCGTTGATTACAAATCTACCGGAGCGGTGCGCGGCCCTAATTTATCTTATCCGCCGGATTTGATTACTGCTCAAGCAGATCGTCGTTATATCGTTCAAGACGGTACTGCAACGATGTCCGAATATAACGCGGCAATGAAAAAATCGGTTCAGATGCGTAATAACGTGATGACCGGCATTCCTGGCATGCGTATTGCACGAGATGGCGAGCGTCGTTGGTTGGTGGTTGAAAAGCCAGCCGCAGAGTTGTACCCGCAGGTGAAAGATTTTTGGCAGGAAAATGGTTTCTTGCTAGTGGTTGATTCACCATCTACTGGCATCATGGAAACCGATTGGGCAGAAAATCGCAGTAAGATTCCGCAAGACTTTATACGCTCAACACTTGGTAAAGTATTAGATTCGATTTATGACACTGGTGAGCGCGATAAATATAAGACACGCTTAGAGGTACCTAAACCTAATGAAACTGAGATTTACATTACGCAAAAGGGATCTCTCGAAAAGTGTGCCACTGACTCGTCGGGTTCTTGTATCTACACCATATGGACTAGCCGCCCGAATGATCCAGAATTAGAGGCTGTATTTTTGGCGCGCTTAATGGAGCGTCTTGGGATGACTCAAGAACAAGCCAAGGCAGCAGTGGCAGTGCCTTTGGGCCCGAAAACTCCAAAATCAAAATTTGTACAAGAAGCTAATAATCAGGGCTATATTGAATTGAGCGCCGGCTTTGATCGCTCATGGCGCGACGTAGGCTTGGCCTTGGATCGCTCTAACTTTACTGTCGAAGATCGCAATCGTTCCAACGGCGTCTACTTTGTCCGCTATGTAAACGCTAAGGATGTAGGCGATACCAAAGGCTTCTTCTCTAATTTATTTAGCAGTAAAGACAGCTCTAAATTACTGGCTAAGAAGTACCAAGTAATCGTTAAGAGTACTGGTGAGAATTCTGCGAATGTCTTCGTACAGGATGCAGATGGAAAGCCGGAAAATACACCAGCTGGTATTCAATTGTTAACTTTACTCAATGATCAGCTAGCGAAATAAATCAATTGAATAATTAAAAAAGCCGCTGTTAAGCGGCTTTTTTTACAGGAAGAAGAAGATTACTTCTTAGTGCCAGCAGCAGGAGCAGCTGGAGCAGCTGGTGCAGCAGGTGCGGCTGGAGCAGCAGCAGGAGCTTCGGCAGCAGGAGCGGGAGCAGCTGGAGCAGCAGCAGGTTTTGCTTCTTCTTTTTTACCGCATGCAGCCAAAGCCATAGCTAGCATTGCAACGAGTACGAGTGACTTCTTCATTTGTAATTTCCTCTATAAATTGAACATCAATTACCGGTAATTGTGTTGAAAATTCCTAGGGATTCCCCCTAGGTAATTGCCAGTATAGATTATATCTATCCTTATTTTTAACTTTCAAAAATCAGCCAGCCAGCAAGGTAAGCCTCATAAAGACTGCTCTGACCACTAGTCTGCAGTTTCGTCTCTAAGAGTACTTTTTTGGCTGATAGGGTTCGCCAGGCTTGCGCGATATCCTTAGCCTGACCTTGGCTCATATTTTCGCCATTGCAAAAGACTACTTTGCCAAGACTCAGAATGCGGGTTTGGGGGCTCGGAAGAAGTCTCTTTGCGCCAAGATGTTTGGTAAAGCGGCTAGCGTTTAGGGGTCTTTCTGGGCCCTCAAAAAAAGCTTGCTGCTTAGGTTCGGATAGGTAGGCTGTGATGCCAGGTAAAAAACGATCTACTTGATCCAATTGCAACTCGCGAAGCTTGACTGTGATTTGCTGAATGAGCTCTTGTGGAAGTTGCTCGGCATTCGTGCTTGCTTTTTGCAGCGGATCAGCAAATTTGCGCTCCAGCTCAGGCAGGTTTTCTAAGGATTCAGTTAAGCGCCACAACCCTTCTTGTAACAACTCTTTAAAGCTAGGAGACCTAAAACCCACTGACCAAGTTTGACATCCTGCATCGAGCGCAACGCCATCGTGAGCAATATGTGGTGGCAAATACAGCATATCGCCAGGCTCTAAGACCCACTCATGCTGAGGTTTAAAGCGCTGCAAAATTTTGAGCGGGAGATTGGGGCTCAGACTTAAATCCTTTTGCTGGGATATTTGCCACCGCCTTCTACCTGACATCTGAATTAAAAAAACATCGTAAGAGTCAAAGTGAGGGCCAACGCCACCACCAATTCCGGCAATGCTAATCATCAAATCATCAAGACGTGCATCTGGGACAAAGCGAAACCAGGAGAGGATTTTTGCAGCGGCTGGGTGGTGGGCTTCCATTCCTTGAAGAAGCAGCGTCCAATTGGGTTTGCTCAATGCGGGGATCACTTTTTTTGTAAATGGACCGGCATCAAAGCTCCATGGTTTTGCTTTAATCAGCCTTGATTCAACACTATCTTGGCTGGCAAGTTTGATCAGTTCATCAGCTGAAATCGGGCTATCCAAATCTTCGCTATTTTGCGTAGCGAGACTAAATGCAGGAATGGCTCCACGGACTAATAGCGGTTTTTTGTGCCAATACCTCTCCATGAATAAATCGGGGCTAATGCCCCCAAATAATGCCCAGGGCTCATTTAGAGGCAGATTTTGAGGAGCCTGAGGAGGCTGATAGGGTTTGCTCAAGTAAAATGAAGTCATAAAGTGAAAGCTTAGCAAAAACTCATAAAAAAAGAATGTTCGACAGATTTCGCATGAAGATTGAAAAAAATACCATCGTATCCCTTCGCTACAAATTAACTGACGCCCAAAATAATGTCATTGAAGAACCAGATTCTCCGATGGTATACCTGCATGGAGGTTATGAGGGTACTTTCCCAAAAATAGAAACTCTGTTGGATGGCCAAGATATTGGCTATGAAGCAACTATTCAGCTTGAGCCAAGCGAGGCTTTTGGTGAGTACGACCCAGAGCTCCTGAAGATTGAGCCACGCACGCGTTTTCCAGAGCCACTTGAAGTCGGTATGCAATTTGAGGGCATACCAGATGCAAACGAAGAATTAGATTTACCAGAGGAGTCTGATTCTGACGATGAGCCTCTCATTTATACAGTGACCGATGTTGCAGACAGTCAAGTAGTGCTGGATGGTAATCATCCCTTAGCAGGGATGGCATTGCGTTTTTGGGTTCAGGTAGAAGACATTCGTGTCGCTACTGAAGATGAGATCCAAAATCGTTACCCAAAAGGTGGCGAGAGCTTTACTTTTGGAATGCCAAATGACGATGGGGATGATGCAGATGAGGAAGCGTTTTCGGGAACTGCCTTAGGCTCAATAAGCCCTAACCCCCGCACACTTCATTAAATAGCAATAGCGCCTTTACTCTTTAAGCCATTCTTTAATGGCATCAAGGTCGCGCTTGGTGTCGCTTGCACCCGAGCTATCTGTAGGGGTGTTACTCAGCTTGGCTAATGCTTTTTCTAGCACAGCAATCTTGGCTTCTTGTTCAATTGTTGCATCAATCAAACCCTTAAGTGCCATTGAAACTGGGTCATCGACATTTGGTGTTACACCATAAGCAGAAAAATATTCTTTTGTTTTGCTGTCAGCGCTTTGTGGCAAGTCTGGGTGCAGAATACGTGCAGGTATTCCAACAGCAGTAGCGCCCGCTGGAATTTCTTTTAAGACGACTGCATTTGATCCAACGCGCGCACCATCACCAACTGTAAAACCACCCAGGACTTTTGCGCCAGCGCTAACAACTACACCTTTACCCAGAGTGGGATGGCGTTTAACGCCTTTATAAAGTGAAGTACCGCCTAAGGTCACGCCTTGATAAATTGTGCAGTCATCACCGATTTCAGTAGTCTCGCCAATGACAATACCAAGGCCATGATCTAAAAATACGCGACGACCAATCTTTGCACCCGGATGGATTTCAATCCCCGTGATAAATCGAGAGAGCATGGATAAGACACGCGCAATCCACTTGAGACCAAGATTCCACAAAAAGTGGGAGATGCGATGAAGCCAAACAGCATGCAAGCCCTGATAGCAAGTAATGACCTCAAGGCGGTTTCTTGCGGCGGGGTCTCTGGCAATAATGGAGTCGACGTGGTCGAATAGTGAACTAAACATAACTTGATTTTAACGGGATGCGCTTATTTTCTCAGGAGCATCTGTTTAGCAATGCCACGCAAGAGATCAATTTCTTCTTTATGCAGTCGGCTGCGCGCAAATAGTGCCTGTAAGCGCGGCATGAGCTTTTTGGGATGATTGGGGTCTAGGTAGCCAATAGCTTCAAGGCCGTCGCGCCAATGGTCGAGCATAGCCGCTATGGCAGCTGGATCAGCCAATTGCGCTAATTCCTCACGATTTACCATTAATTCTGGCTCGTCCGAGGCTTTCGTGAGAGTCTCTCTCAGCGTATAGGCGCAGACCATAAGGGCTTGAGCCAGATTGAGGGAAGGGTAGTTGGGATTGGCCTCTAACCAAACCCGATGGGTGCATAAAGCGAGGTGCTCATTATCAAGACCAGCTCTCTCGGGCCCAAACATGAGGGCAATTTGCCCATGATTGGCAACCGTTTCCTCTATGAGGCTCCGGGCTGATTCCCAATCTAGGGCTGGAGGACCAAATTCCCGATCCCGGCTGGTCAAGCCAAGCACTAATGAGCATCCTTGAACTGCTAAGGCTAAAGAGTCTGACTCTTGGGATGACTCCAGAAGATCAACTGCGCCACTCGCTAAAGCAGTGGCTTCTGACTCTCTGGCCACATTCTGAATTTTCGGGTTAATCAGCCGCAGATCACTAAAGCCCATGGTTTTCAGAGCCCGCGCTGCTGAGCCTACATTGCCGGGGTGGCTAGTTTCAACTAGAACCCAGCGAAATAATTGGGATTGCTCGGTATTCATGGGCTGCTTATCAGGGTCTAGGAAGGCTTAAAGCGCTAATCGTTTAGAATCAGGGTATTCGCTTCGTATTGTCATGCAGTTTAGGCAATATTACAGGCCCGTTCTTATTTAATTTGTCCATCAATACTTATGCATCCCATGTTAAATGTGGCCGTAAAGGCT
>CAMBBT010000013.1 GCA_945864455.1 Polynucleobacter meluiroseus
AAGAATTACTGGCACAGCAAATTTCTTTAAAGCGTGCCCATGCTATTCGAAGAGAGCGGCATGCTCCGAGTTTCGCAAAGCCGTCAACAGAACAAAGTCTTGAGGCGAGCTTGCTTAAAGTATTACCATTTACTTTAACTGCCGCACAAGCTCGTGTTTGGTCTGAGATTGGTCATGACTTAGAAAAATCATTTCCTATGAATCGTCTCTTACAAGGAGATGTAGGTAGCGGAAAAACGGTAGTCGCAGCCTTAGCAGCAGCACGCGTTATGAGTCACGGTTATCAGGCTGCAGTCATGGCGCCTACAGAAATCTTGGCTGAGCAACATTACTTAAAAATGAAAGAGTGGTTTGAACCCTTAGGCGTTCGGATTGCTTGGCTATCCGGCAGTTTGAAAGCAAAAGAAAAAAGACTGGCTCAAGAAATGATTGAGAGTGGTCATGCTCAACTCATTGTTGGTACTCACGCCCTGATTCAGGAGAGCGTGAGTTTTTCTAAATTAGGATTAGCAGTGATTGATGAGCAACATCGTTTTGGAGTAAGGCAGCGTTTAGAAATTCAGCAAAGACTAGGATCTGAGCTGTTCTATTGCCATCAATTGATGATGTCAGCCACACCAATTCCCCGCACTTTGGCGATGACGTATTACGCAGACCTCGATGTCTCTGTCATTGATGAGTTACCTCCTGGTCGAAAACCGATCACTACCAAGGTAGTAAAAGCTACGCGTCGTGATGAGGTCATTGGCGGTTTGCAAAGTTGGCTATCTAAAGGATTGCAAGCCTATTGGGTTTGTCCTTTGATTGAAGAGTCTGAAGTCTTGCAATTACAAACCGCTGTTGAAAGTTATGAGCAACTGACGCAGGCCTTGCCCAACTTTAAAGTGGGCTTAGTGCATGGCCGCTTAAAAGCCGAAGAAAAAGCAGCATTGATGGCTGCCTTCAAAGCAAACAAAATTCAATTATTAGTTGCCACTACAGTCATTGAGGTAGGGGTAGATGTACCAAATGCTGCACTGATGGTAATTGAGCATGCGGAACGCTTTGGTTATGCCCAGATTCATCAATTGCGTGGGCGTGTGGGTCGTGGTTCTGCTGACTCTGTTTGTATCTTGATGTATGCAGAGCCCTTATCCATGGCGGCAAAAGAGCGTTTACAGACATTGCGTGAGGTATCAGATGGCTTTGTGATCGCAGAGCGCGATCTTTCTCTACGTGGTCCTGGTGAACTGCTCGGAGCAAAGCAATCTGGAGATGCCATGTTGCGATTTGTCGATTTGCAGCGCGATGCCTGGTTAATTGAATTGGCTCAACAAGCTGCCGAACGATTACTAGCAGAGCATGCTGATTTAGTGGAGCGCCATCTAGAGCGTTGGTTAGGATCCCGCGCTGAATTTCTAAAGGCGTGATAATTACCCCATGTCCTTGAATGATCGCCTTATCTCATATGCTTATCTGATTCGCTTAGATAAGCCCATTGGTACTTTATTACTGTTATGGCCGACTCTCTGGGCTTTATGGCTCGCCAGCAGCGGTACGCCAGACCTCAAAATTTTATTGATATTCGTAGTGGGCACTTTCTTGATGCGTAGCGCGGGCTGTGCTGTAAATGATTACGCGGATCGCGACTTTGATCGTCATGTACTGAGGACGCAAGGACGTCCCGTAACGAGCGGCAAGATTTCAGGGAAGGAAGCACTGCTAGTTGCAGCAATTCTGGCTTTGCTCGCTTTCTTACTCATTCAGCCACTCAATACTTATACCAAGATACTGTCACTCTTTGCATTGGTAGTAGCCTTCATTTACCCCTTTACTAAACGCTTCTTTGCTATGCCCCAAGCAGTTCTCGGCATCGCTTTTGGTTTTGGTATTCCGATGGCTTATGCCGCTCTCTTGAATCACATTCCTTCAGAAGCCTGGATCTTATTTGTAGGGAATATTTTTTGGGCCATTGCTTATGACACTGCTTATGCCATGGTTGATCGTGAGGATGATCTACGATTAGGTTTACGCACCTCTGCAATTACCTTTGGGCAATATGATGTTGCGGCAATCGCAGTGAGTTATGTCATCTTATTTATCAGTCAAATGTGGGTGGCGCAATTGGCTAACTTGAGTAATTACTTTTTAGTAGGATGGTTTATAGCCTTAGCTTGCGCTATCTACCACCTCAAGCTGATCTCGACCCGCAAGCGCGAAGAATGCTTTACAGCTTTTCGCCATAACAACTGGTTAGGTGGGTTTTTATTTCTAGGAATTGTGCTGGGTCTTAGTCTGAACTAAGAGTTACTTGGGCAATTAGCTCTTACCCAATTCATCGCCCATTGCTTTGCCGCGCTGATTTGCAGCATCGATGGCTTTTTCAAGAATCTCGTCCCAGCCTGCTTGCTTCATGACCTCAAGCGCTGCTGCTGTAGTGCCACCTTTGGAGGTGACACGCTCACGTAGTACGCCAGCATGTTCATCAGAGTTATGGGCAAGTTGCGTTGCACCCTCAAGGGTTGCATAAGCCAGTTTGCGAGCGCTCGCTGCATCCAATCCTAATTTTTCACCAGCTGACTGCATAGCCTCTAGAAAGGCAAAAACATAAGCAGGACCACTGCCGGAGACTGCTGTAACAGCATCCATCAGTTTCTCTTCGGATACCCAAATGCTTTGGCCAACTGCATTACAAATAGTTTGCGCTAACTCACGATCAGCTTCGTTTACGGATCTATCGGCAAACAACCCAGTAATGCCTTTGCCAATGAGTGCGGGAGTATTGGGCATAGCGCGGACACAGCGGGCATGATCTAACCAGCGACTCATATCTTTTAGACGAATGCCAGCGGCAATACTCAAAATCAGTGGGCCAGGCGCAGATGCATGCTTGAGCTTTGCAGCCAAGCCTTTAGCAACCACATTAAAGTCCTGTGGCTTGATGGCCATGACAAGGACGTTGTTTTTTGAGAAATCAAAAGTAAGCCGCTCTAAAGCGCTAATGCCCTGGACACCAAAGTCTTCATGTAGCTTTAAGGCAGTTACTGTATTGGCTTCGACTACTGAAAGTTGATTAGAGTTAAATCCATTGGCAAGTAAGCCGCTAATCAAGGCGCGACCCATATTGCCACCACCAATAAAGGTGATATGCACATTACTATTATTTTGGCTGGTCTGATTTGTACTCATTTGCTAATCTTATCGCGCTTCCCAAAAATGGCGGTTCCCACGCGGACCATGGTACTGCCTTGGGCAATGGCAGCCTCAAGATCATCGGACATGCCCATCGATAGGGTGTCAAAAAATTGATACCGAGGGTCTATGGATCGGACAGCTTGAATGCGTTTGAAACAATCTTGGACCTGGGCAAAAGCTTGGCGCTGCTCAGTCACATCCAAACTTGGAGCTGGAATAGCCATTAAACCCCTAAGTACGATATTAGGCAATTGAGCAATGGCATCACAGAGTGCCTCAGCTTCAGAGAGGGGGATACCGCTTTTACTATCTTCATCGCTGACATTGACTTGAACGCACAGTTGCAATTCAGCTAGGTTGGGAAATTTACCACGCTGAGCAGAAAGACGTTCTGCAATTTTGAGGCGATCAACGCTGTGCACCCAATCAAAATGCTCCGCGACTTCTCTAGTCTTATTGCTTTGCAGTGGGCCGATGAAGTGCCATACCAGCCAAGGGCGCAATTTATCGAGTTTAGTAATTTTTTCAACAGCCTCTTGCACATAATTTTCACCAAAAGCAGATTGTCCTGCGTGCATAGCCTCTTCAATTGCATGTGATGGGAAGGTCTTGCTGACAGCTAAGAGCTCAATCTCCTCAGGCTCACGCTTTGCCGCTAGAGCTGCAAGTTCCATGCGCTGCCGTACTTGCATCAGATTAATAACAATCGAATTCATCTGGCCTTCGAAGATCTGTGAATTAATTGATCTACGATCTCGATCCAATGGAGCACTGGCGTATCTTCTTGCTGAAGGTGTGAAATGCAGCCAACATTTCCAGAAACAATGACTTGCGCACCAGATTCTTCACAAGCCGCATTCAAATGCTCTAATTTATTTTTACGCAACTGCTCAGAGAGCTCAGGCTGGGTTACTGAATAAGTGCCTGCAGAGCCACAACACAGGTGACTATCGGCACACAAGCGAACGCCGATACCAATGCTTGATAGTAAACCTTCAACCTTTCCCCGAATTTGTTGGCCATGTTGCAAAGTGCAGGGTGGGTGATACACCACACCAGGTTTTTGATCTGTGCCAATCAGTTGGATTAATTCATTTTGCAGCTCAGGTAGTATTTCAGAAATATCTTTAGTTAAATCGGAGATCTTTTTGGCTTTAGCTGCATAGGTAGAGTCATCTGCAAAGAGATGGCCATAATCTTTAACCATCACACCGCAACCAGAGGCTGTCATCACAATTGCTTCAACACCGCTCTCAACCAAAGGCCACCAGGCATTAATGTTTTGTTTGGCATTCTCTAGGCCGCCTGCTTGATCGTTTAAGTGATAACGCAAAGCGCCACAGCAAGTCGCATTTGGAGCGCTAATCAACTGAATCTTCAAGGCGTCTAAAACTCTCGCAGTTGCTGAATTGATATTTGGCAACATGCCTGGCTGAACACAGCCCTCCAGAATGAGCATTTTGCGAGCATGTGCAGTAGCAGGTCTTGCATAGGGATCAGTGGAGTTATCTAATGCTTTACTCTTTTGCTGCGGAATCTTGCGTTTAATGCCGTTTGGCATCAGTGGGCGCACCAAGCGACCCAAAGCCATTGCAGAATTAAATAATGCGGGCTTGGTTAGACCTTCTTTTAAAGCCCAGCGGGTTAAGCGCTCACCAAGAGGGCGTTCAGGTGTATTGGCTTCCGCCCATTTGCGACCAATATCAATTAAGTTGCCGTATTGCACGCCGCTAGGGCAGGTACTTTCGCAATTGCGGCAAGTCAGACACCTATCTAAGTGCAGGCGAGTTTTTTCTGTTGGCGCTACACCTTCTGCCATTTGCTTGATAAGGTAGATACGACCCCGTGGGCCATCAAGCTCATCGCCTAAGATTTGATAGGTTGGGCAAGTAGCAGTACAAAAGCCACAGTGAACACATTTGCCCAAAATATCAGCCGCTTCAATACCTTCTGGAGTATTAGCAAATTGAGGGGCGAGTTGAGTATGCATAAAAAGACTTATGGAAGACGTTTAGTAGCGAATACACCGGCAGGATCGAATGCAGATCTGAGGCGTTCCTGAACTGTCTCAAGAGCTTTGGAGTGGACTTGTTCACCCAGTAATGTGAAGCGTTGGAATGCAGAATTGACATTTACTCCTTGTTTAAAGCGAGTTGCATGTCCGCCATGGCTAGTTGCGAGTTGTTTGATTAAAGTAAATGTAGCCTCATCGCCGGCGGCTTTAATCCAACGTTGTTGGCCATGCCATTCCAGAATAATTTCATTACTTGCGCCAGGGATGGTGAGGGGTCCACATGCTGCAGGGAGAGCTAAGCGATAAAGAGTTTGATCAGCAGCAAGATTTTCAAATGATGACAACTGATGCTCGCGTAAATCATTCCAAAATACTTCCGCAGATTGAGGCTCTACTTCGCTTGCATTGACTAGAGGGCTCATTAAAGGAATTGCCGCCTTGATTGCTGCTGCTGCGCCTGCAAGACGAATAGTGAGTTGACCTTCCCCAATTGCATTGCCTATCCAGCAACTAGCTGATAGTGGCAGCGGCTGTCCGGCCCATTCATTTAAGATACGCAATGCTTTTTCTTGGGAGATCTGGCAACGAAGTGTTGCGGTCGCAGCTGGTTTTGGTAATACCTTCACAGATGCTTCTAGTAAGAGCGCAAGTGTGCCCATTGAGCCTGGCATCAAGCGAGATACGTCATATCCGGCTACGTTCTTCATCACTTTACCGCCAAAAGAAAGGTCTTGTCCTTTGCCATCCAGAATGCGCGTACCTAAAACAAAATCTCGGAAGTTACCCGCACTAATACGGCCTGGGCCAGCTAATCCAGCTGCAATAGCACCGCCAAAGGTTGCATGTTCACCAAAGTGTGGCGGCTCGAACGCAAGTGCTTGATTTTTTTCATTAAGAGCTGCTTCAATTTCCTTTAACGGTGTGCCAGCACAAGCTGTGATGACCAGTTCTTCTGGTTGATATTCCAGGATGCCAGAGTAAGTTCGAGTATTTAGCTTAGCGGACGTATTGGAGTTGCCATACCAAGATTTTGTAGCGCCACCTTCAATAGAAAGTTGCGTTTTATGTTTTGCTGCATGCAGAATCTGCTCGCGAAATGCATCAATCTTTGGCTCGGTATTGGAACTCAACATTAAAAGCGTTCTAATTCTGGGTGGGGTAACTGACCGCCGCTAATACGCATACGCCCATACTCTGCACAGCGACTGAGTGTAGGGATGCCCTTATCTGGGTTAAGTAGCTTTTCTGGATCAAAGGCACTTTTTACACCCCAGAAAGATTCAATTTCATCTTTGCCAAACTGCACACACATCGAGTTAATTTTTTCGATACCAACGCCATGCTCACCAGTAATTGTTCCTCCAAGCTCAACACAAGTCTCCAGAATCTCAGTACCAAATTCTTCAGCGCGATGCCACTCGTCTGGGTCGCCACCATTAAACAGGATCAGGGGATGCATATTGCCATCGCCCGCATGGAAAACATTCAAGCAACCTAATCCATATTTCTTTTCCATGGCTCGAATGCGCTTAAGCAAGGTTGCAATATGTCTGCGTGGAATGGTGCCATCCATGCAGTAGTAGTCTGCTGCTATACGGCCTGCTGCCGGGAAGGCATTTTTACGGCCGCTCCAAAACTTTAGACGTTCTGCCTCATCTTTTGATATCCGAATACCACTTGCACCAGATTGTTCTAGTACTTTTGTCATGCGTTCAATTTCTTCAGCAACTTCTTCTGGAGTCCCGTCGGATTCACAAAGCAAAATAGCTACTGCATCCAAGTCATATCCGGCGTTGACAAATTCCTCTACAGCCCTTGTAGTCGCTTGGTCCATCATTTCTAAACCAGCGGGAATAATGCCAGCGGCGATGATGGCAGCAACAGCATTACCACCTTTTTCAATATCATCAAAACTCGCCATGATGACGCGTGCTAATTTCGGCTTGGCAACTAATTTCACGGTAACTTCAGTAACTACCGCGAGCATGCCTTCGCTGCCAATGACAATAGCGAGCAAATCTAAACCAGGAGAGTCTGGAGCTAGACTGCCAAATTCCACAATCTCACCATTCATCAAGACACCGCGCACGCGCAGCACATTATGTAGAGTGAGGCCGTATTTGAGACAGTGCACACCACCAGAGTTTTCATTCACGTTACCGCCAATAGAGCAGGCAATCTGAGATGACGGATCTGGTGCATAGTAAAGACCTAAGTGAGAAACTGCTTCGGAGATTGCTAGGTTGCGTACACCAGGTTGCACTACTGCAGTTCGGGTAAAAGGGTCAATACTGAGAATTTTCTTCAGCTTGGCAAGAGAGAGCACCAAGCCTTGAGAAATGGGCATTGCTCCTCCAGATAAGCCGGTACCTGATCCACGGGGAACCACGGGAATTTGCATCTCAAAGCAGACCTTGAGAATTTGAGCGACCTGTTCTTCGGTTTCAGGAAGGGCAACTGCTAAAGGCATGCGTTTGTAGGCCGCCAAACCGTCGCATTCGTAGGGAATAGTGTCCTCAGGCTCCCATAGCAGGGCATGCTCAGGAAGGATTGGACGCAAGGCCGCAACCAGTTTTGACTGAAGTGCGCTGATAGCTGCTAGATCGGGGGGTGGGCTCACCATATTCATAGGAATCATTTTAGCCATTTACTTATAATTAAGCTCATGGGAAATCGACTATCAAAAATCGCCACTAGAACAGGTGATGCCGGCATGACTGGCTTGGGTGACGGAAGTCGTGTTGAGAAGGATCATTTGCGCATTTGTGCCATGGGCGACGTCGATGAGTTGAACTCAGAAATCGGTGTTTTGATGACTGAGGAGATCCCTGAGGCCATTTTGCCAGAGCTAAAGGCACTTTTCTTTCAGGTACAGCATGATTTATTTGATTTGGGTGGCGAGCTCTGTATCCCTAATTACAAGCTCCTAAATCCAGAACATGTGGCTCAGCTAGATGTGTGGCTAGAGAAGTACAACAAACAGCTACCCCCTTTGACCGAATTTATTTTGCCTGGGGGTACACGTGCTGCAGCACAGGCTCACGTATGTCGCACAGTTTGTAGAAGAGCAGAGCGTTCAATTGTGCGCTTAGGTTGGGCAGAGCCTTTACATGATTCTCCTCGTCAGTATGTCAATCGTTTATCCGATTTATTATTTGTACTCTCACGTATTTTGAATCGTGCTGCTGGCGGGACTGACATACTTTGGAAGCATGAAAAAAAAGAGACTAAATAAATTAGTCTCTTTTAGTATTGCGCTTACTACTACCCGTATTTAATCCTAGTATTATTTTTTCTTACTTCTGCGTTTCTTGACTGCAGTAGCTAAACGTTCCAACACTTTCACTGAATCATCCCAATTAATGCAGGCATCAGTGATGCTCTTGCCATACTCGAGCTTGCTTGGATCATCTTTGCCAGGCGTAAATTTCTGCGCGCCATCATTCAGGTGACTTTCTATCATCACACCAAAAATTTCACGTGAACCAGACTCAATTTGTTGGGCAACATCGTCAGCTACAACGATTTGGCGCTCATGTTTCTTGCTGGAGTTGGCATGTGATAAGTCAACCATCAAACTGGCCGGGAGCTTTGCCGCTGCTAGCTCAGCGCAAGCTGCTTTGACATGTGCGACTTCGTAGTTAGGCTCTTTGCCACCGCGCAAAATAACATGACAGTCTTTATTGCCTTTGGTTTCCACAACGGATACTTGACCATTCTTATGAACAGATAAGAAGTGGTGTGGACGGCCCGCTGCCTGAATGGCATCAGTAGCAATCTTGATGTTGCCATCAGTGCCATTCTTAAATCCGATAGGCGCAGATAAGCCAGAAGCAAGTTCGCGATGCACTTGGCTTTCGGTTGTGCGTGCACCAATTGCGCCCCAAGAAATTAAGTCGGCAATATATTGTGGCGAGATAACATCAAGGAACTCACTACCTGCTGGCATACCAAGGCGATTAATCTCCATCAAGACTTGACGTGCAAGACGAAGGCCTTCTTCAATACGATAGCTCTCATCTAAATAAGGGTCGTTGATCAGACCTTTCCAGCCAACAGTAGTACGAGGCTTCTCGAAATAGACACGCATCACAATTTCTAATTCGCTGGTAAAGCGCGCGCGCTCGGCTAAGAGGCGAGCGCAGTATTCGAGTGCGGCACGGGGATCATGAATCGAGCAGGGCCCAATGATCACGAGTAAGCGATCATCTTTTCCGTGAATAATGTCGCGTATCTTCTTACGAGTTTTACTGATCAATGCTTCAATTGGCGTTCCTGCGATCGGAAAGAAGCGAATTAAATGCTCTGGCGGTGCCAGGATAGTAATTTTGTCAATGCGTTGATCGTCAGTATCTGACGTCTTATCAACGGCAGAGTACCAATTAGCGGGATTAGTATTTTGTTGGCTCATAGGGTTATTTTAAGCCGTAATTCAGTAATATCAGGCAGTTCCTCCAACAGTGAGGCTGTCGATCCGCAAAGTAGGCTGTCCAACCCCGACTGGAACGCTTTGCCCCTCCTTGCCGCAAACCCCAATGCCGCCGTCTAATTTAAGGTCGTTGCCAATCATGGAGACCTGTTTTAGGGACTCTGGACCGCTGCCAATAATAGTGGCGCCTTTGACGGGATATTGAATTTTGCCGTTTTCAACCCAATAAGCTTCCGAGGCTGAGAACACAAATTTGCCGCTAGTAATGTCTACTTGGCCACCACCAAAATTTACTGCATAGAGACCGCGCTTGATACTGGCCACAATTTCTTGGGGGTCATCCTTGCCGGCTAACATATAGGTATTTGTCATGCGGGGCATTGGTAGCGAGGCAAAACTTTCGCGGCGACCATTACCAGTGAGCGGCATTTTCATGAGCCGTGCATTTAAGCTGTCCTGAATATAGCCTTTCAAAATTCCATCTTCAATCAAAGTAGTGCATTGAGTAGGAGTACCCTCATCATCAATGTTCAGTGATCCTCTGCGACCAGATAGAGTGCCATCATCAACCACAGTGACGCCTTTAGCGGCTACGCGTTGCCCGATACGTCCAGCAAAAGCAGATGAGCCCTTGCGATTGAAATCACCCTCAAGGCCATGACCCACTGCCTCATGCAGGAGGACGCCAGGCCAACCCGGACCCATCACAACTGTCATCGGGCCTGCAGGTGCAGGGCGCGACTCTAAATTTACTAAAGCGCCATCAACTGCTTCATCGACATATTGATTGATCAGAGCAGTATTAAAATAATGGTAATCATGTCGGGCACCGCCGCCTGAAGAACCAGATTCACGACGACCATTTTGCTCTGCAATCACATGAACTGAAACGCGCACCAGTGGTCTTACATCTGCAGCTAGCAAACCATCTGCACGGACAACTAGAACAACGTCAAACTCACCAGCAAGACTTGCCATCACCTGAATGATGCGAGGATCACGCGCTTTTGCGCGGCGCTCAATACTTTCTAAGAGGGCAATTTTTTCCTTGGGCTGTAGTGAGTCCAAAGGATTCATATCCGAGTAGAGCTTGTTAGATATTGGATTAAATAGTTTGCTAGCAACCGCCTGCTTGCCACCTTGTGGGCCAATAACGCGTGTCGCATTGGCAGCTTTGCTCAGTGCTTCTAAATTAATTTCATCCGAGTAGGCAAAGGCCGTCTTATCGCCATAAATAGCACGTACCCCTACGCCTTGATCAATATTAAAACTCCCAGATTTCACAATTCCTTCTTCAAGGCTCCAGCTTTCACTGCGAGTATGTTGAAAGTACAGATCAGCATCATCTAGACGATGGGTAAACATGCTGCCAAATGTCTTATGAAGGTCTTGGTCTGAGAGTCCAGTTGGCTCAAGCAGAATGGACTTGGCTAACTTAAGAAGGTCTGCTTGCTTTTTGGCTTTAGTCCAATTGACTGGAAATAGTGCTTCAGGTGCATTCATGTGATTCGGCAGGTCTTTCTTTAAAGCTTACGATGTGCGAGTGCGGGTAACTTAGAGCGTACCTCGTTTAATTTATCTTTGCTCAAAACCCCAGAAATAAACCCCTCACCTTCGGGTAGGGTAGTTAGAACCTCACCCCATGGGTCGATCAGCATGGTATTACCCCAAGTACGCCTTTGGTTTTGGTGCACACCGCCTTGCGCTGAAGCTAGGACGTAGCACTGGTTTTCAATGGCGCGAGCGCGTAACAGTATTTCCCAATGGTCTTTACCGGTTGTATAAGTAAACGCAGCAGGAATGATGTGGCAATCCACTTGCCCTAGGGCGCGATACAGTTCTGGGAAACGCAAGTCATAGCAAATGCTCAGACCAAAAGACCATTCGGTGTCATTAATAGTGATCTTAACAATGCCGGGTTGTTCTCCAGCCTCAATGGTTTCAGATTCTTGGTAACGCTCTGTACTCGTCTGAAACCCAAACAAATGCATCTTGTCATAGCGCCCAATTCTCTGCCCATCTGGGTTAAAAACCAGGGTCGTATTTAATACTTTATTGGGGTCTTTTGCTTCAAGAGGAATAGTTCCTGCAATTAAATAAATACCACTGTCTCGGGCAATCGTTGCAAGCGCTTCTTGAATTGGACCACTTCCTAATTTTTCCCGGATATTTACTTTATCGGTGTCTTTAAGACCCATGATGCAAAAGTACTCTGGAAGAACAGCAATTTGCGCACCATCATGAGCAGCAGCTTTAATCAATCTGCGGGCAGTTTCTAGATTCTCTTGTAGCGAGGCGGTAGACACCATTTGAATCGCTGCAATCTTGAATTCGATAGAGTTTGATTTGCTCATAAAGGTTGTGCTTGCGGTTTTGGTGTAGGTGTACTGTTGGTGCTAGGTTTGCTTTGTTCTTTTAATAAATTTTTACTACGTATCGTATTTAAAGTTTTAGCATCAATCGGCTGACCTTTTTGATCTAAAGGGATAACCTCCGGCTTATCCCAAGAGCCCTGTACCAAATAATCGGATTGTAGATTTCGATTGATTTCATTGGTAATGAGGTACTGCCCAACTAGTACACCTAATCCAACAATCGGGTTAATTGCAAAAGCAGCCAAAGAACCGGCAGTAGCGTCAATGGTTGGAAAGATGGTGACGCGGAGATCCTGTGATTGTTTGGAGATGTTGATTTGTCCTGTCATAGTGACTCTAGCCTGATCTAAGCTCATATTGAATTGCTTGGCTTGAGCAACTCCATTACTAATATCAAAGCTTGCATTGATATTGTTGAAGGGGGTACCCTTACTCACAATGTTACCAAGACTGCCTTGCAGATCTAAGGTAGCAAACCTAAACAGACTTTGAAGACTCAACACATCCAGAATTTGAGCGCCGCTAGTGTCCACTTCAAGCAAGCGACCTTTTTCAAGATTTAAGTTGACCTTGCCGGTAAGAGTTTCATATTTTGGATTGAAGGGCGAGCCATCCCACGCTGCATTCGCTGTGATTTTGCCTTGACCACCTTCAACCGATTTTTTGGAGCTCCAGTTAGCAATAATGAGGCCAGCGTCTTTGACATCTAAATCAATCTTGATATTGCTATGTTCTTGCTGATTTGTGGTGGCCCCAATCCATTGCCCAGTGGTAATTGAGCTACCTTGTGGATTATTAAATTGAATAGACTCAATCGTTAAAAGATTGTTGCTAGTCTTCGTTTTAAGCTTGGTTTTTCCAAGAGGGACTTTTGACCAATTAAAGTCATCGATAGTTAAGTCTAAGCTTGGAATTGCATTAGGTGATAGTTTGCGTGTGCTAGCACTATTTTTTTCTGCAGATTTGGTAGCTTCTGTAGAAGTACTCTTAGAGTCTGTCGCGAGGATCGACTCTTCTGGAACCCTGAGGCGATTTAAAGAGCCGCTAATAAGGCCACTGGCGTGCGTTTGATTGGGTGCTTGATACTGGACTTGACCGGCAACGAGGGGTGAATTGATGCGTATCTGCCAAGCAGCATTCTTATTGCTTGTAGATAGATTCATATCTTGCCAGGTACGCTCAAACAAGATGAGTTTCTTAACCTGTGCGGCTATATAAATATTATTTTCACTCGCATCACCTGCCTTAGAGGAGTTATTTTTCGATTTTTGTTTTCTGAAAAAATCTAGCCACTCATCTAGATTCAGCTCATTACTCGCTAGGTTGAGTTGAAACCCGGGTTGAGATAAGTTAGCTGGCGCGCCTACGCCTAGCGCATAGCGGAACTCATCATCATTATTTAAGTCTCCTTGAACTGTGTATATGTCCCCAAACTTACCAGTCCAGCTAAAGCGATTTTCTCCACCTTGATTATTGGGGGCAGTTTTAAAGCTAATTTGACCATTCATGGGCGCGCCCATGAGTTTCCTGGCTGGTATTGGAGCGGCGCTTGCCCAGTTACGCAAATCAAAGTTGAGATTCGTTTCGCTACCAGTTTTATTAAAGCTGAGGCTGCCTTCATATTTTGCAGAGCCACTCATTGCCTCAAGCATTGGGGTTGAGTGAGTTTTCATTGTTTTAACGAGATAGTTCTTGATAAAGCCTGCAGTAATATCACCTGCAATATTAAAGTTTTGTTTTCCTGATGCCGATGGAGTGCTGCCGATTTTCAGGGAGCCGCCTAAGAAGTTAGCAGTGATATCCTCAAACTCAGGATTAATTTCCGTAATCCGAATTTTGCCCTTGAGGTTTTCGAGTGGAGGCAAATTAGCCCACTGCGCTTTATTGCCTGATAAGGCTATCTTGATATCAACATTAGTGTCGTCATCGTTAGACAGGGGTACCTTTAAGCCGATGTCAAGATTGATAGGCCCACTAACTCGTAAATTCTTTTCTAACTTATTTTGTTTTTTACCAAATGGGGAGGCGAATAAATAATCCAACATCTGTGGGGCATCGCCCTGTGCATTGCCATTCACCGATAACACTAGCTGCTTTGCACTGACATTCGGAATTTCTGCATGGAATTGATTGAGTGCAACATCTTTGTAATTTGCTCTGGAAACATCAACAGTAAGGCTAGAGTTTTGCATTGCAAGTACGCCATTGACTTTGCTAAATGTAGACCAAGTACCCTGATTGCTTGGTAATAATGGGACTGGGCTGAATGTAGCCCCTACGATCGGTAGGTTGAGGGTGAACTCTCCATCGCTTTTATTGGGGAAAGGAACGCCATTGGGGTCGCCCTTGATATGAAGTTGACCTTTTTGTATGGTGCCCGCAGTAAATGCTTTGCTCAAGTACAGTCTCGCCTCTTTGCCCATGCCAAGAGGTAGATAGCGATATGCAGTTCTTAAGTCAGCTCTTGCAAAATTCATATCTAGCGTCATTTGATCTGGTTTTTTAGGGTCACCAATGACGTAATTGATATCTAGTGTTGTATCAATTTCTGGGTTGCTCAAAGAGAGCTGTTTTGCATTAATAACCCAATTACCTTTTTTCTTTGACCAATTCACCTGTCCATTTGCGCGATCTAATTGAATTTTGGGGTCAACCAATAAGTCATTGACTTCTATCTTGAGGTCGTTTGAATTAATTGAAAAGCTTCCTTGATTTTGATTGCCAGCAATAAATCCAGATAAGTTTGAAACCGATGGCATCCCTTTGTCAATGCCAACAAGGCTAAGGTTAATGAGCTTAGCGCTAATGGAAAAATCAAGTTTGTTTGATTTAAACCAACCACCTGGTATGTTGAGTGCCGATAGGGGGGATTTACTCTCAGACCAGCGAACATTAAGATCTTGCAGCTCACCATCAGCCTGAGAAGCTTTAATCCATCGATGTACTTTTTTAGATAGGGGTAGATTCAACGCGAATAGAGCCACATCTTCAACCAGAATTTTAGGGGAAGAAAATCCGAACTCTTTAATTTCACCATCTGCCCCCGGAGGCCTCCATCTAAAAGTCATTGGGCTTAAATTTTCCAATGGCATACTCTTTACGCTATCGATGTCTCGCCAAGCAAATGTTTTAGTAGTGACAGAAATCAAGCCACTACTATTTTCTTGGATGAGATTAGTTTCCAGTCTACCTAAGGCAATAGCATCTTCATTTTTTTCCAGCTGAATGATGAGATTATCTGCGGCTAAATAGGCTTCGCCACCATCGGGTTGCCCATTATCAATTTTCAATTTGCCCTTAGAACTCAACTTTCCTTCTAGAGTAGTTAGCGGCAGAGAAAACTCTTTTGCAATTTGACTAAGGTTGAGATCGGCCACATCCCAAGAAATAGTTCCAATCCAGTCGCGCCAATTGCCAGCTTGGCCGCCAAGGTGGTGCACGAAGTCAGCCTTGATTCCTATTGGACCATTGGTCCATGGGGTAATTGTTTTCAAGGAGCCTTGATGCCTACGAATTCCATTACTCAGTTCTAGATTCTGAATTTCAATAGAAGTAGTTACTTTTTTTTCTAACTGATCTGTCCAAATCAATTTGATATTGCTAACAGCAATCTTATCTTGAGAGAGTAACCAATTTTCAAATCCATGATCATTTGAATTGGTATGAATAGGAATTCCAGCGATGGTAGTAACACCTTTGTTATTGCGCTCAGCATAAATTTGCGCGCCTTCAAAGTAGATCTCATGAAAATAGGGTGCTAAGTGATACAAAGAATTCCAGCTGAGCTCACCACGAATTTTTGCAATCTGTAATAAGGGCTGTGATTTATCGGGGCCATTAAAGCGAAGACCATCGATTTCAAAATCGGGCCTGATGCCTGTCCAAGAAACTCGTAAATCATCCATAGAGACATCCGCGCCAATACGAGTACTAATGAGTCTTTCTACTGATGCTTTAGATTTCTCAATTTGGGGCCAAATAATGAAACGAATACCAAAGTGACCAATCAGTAATAACGCTAAAACAAGGCCACAAAGAATGAGGGCGCGTTTGCGCCAAGGCCCGCCGGAACCTTGAGGACGTTTACTAAGCAGGCTCTTGAGGCGAGGCGGAATGATGTTTTGCAGCATGACCTCTATTATCCGTCAGCCTTCAGTCGGTCGCCAAGCTTCTGCCATCAGATTTGGGTACGGATTAAGATGGGGGAATGGATGATTTTTCTCGGCAAATTGCGTTTCTACAGCGGCATTCCACGTATGCACAGCGCTGGCTGAATGCTCGCCCTGAATGGATTGACTGGCTGAGGACACGCGGGCAGCAAAAGGTCGATTTTCCGGGCATCCAAGATTTGCTGAAAACTTCTGGAATTGCTCAGCCAGAATCAGCGCTAGATGAAGCTCAATTTATGGCTAACTTACGTCTAGCTAGACAGCGCTTAATGATTTGGATAGCGTTTCGGGATCTGAATGGAATGGCGAGTCTAGATGAGGTAACTCATGGCTTGAGCCATTTCGCGCAGTTGGCAGTTACAGACTCTATTGCCTATATTCGTGAGGATTTAAAAAGTCGGTTTGGACTTCCATGCAGTAAACCGAATAACGCTGAGATGCCGCTAATGGTTGTGGGCATGGGTAAATTAGGCGGTCTTGAGCTCAATCTCTCATCGGATATCGATTTGATTTTCTCATATGAGCATGAAGGGGAGACTGAAGGCGGACCCAAGAGCCTTTCAAATCACGAATGGTTTTCTCACATGGGTAAACGATTAATAAAGCTCTTGTCCGAACATGATGAAAATGGTTTTGTCTTTCGGGTAGATATGCGTCTACGTCCTAATGGGGATTCTGGCCCATTGGTCTGCAGCCTAGACATGCTAGAGGAATATCTTTTAGTTCAGGGCAGAGAGTGGGAGCGTTATGCCTGGATTAAAGGCCGCTTGATATCACCCTTGCCAGGCTCGCTAGAGCATGATTATTGCGCAAAGGTGTTGGACCAACTGATTCGCCCATTCGTCTATCGACGACATTTGGATTATGGCGTGATTGCCTCGATCCGAGATTTGCATGTACAGATTCAGCGTGAAGCTGACAAGAGATCTGCCGGGCATCAAGGTCGCTCACGCGATATTAAGTTGGGTCGCGGGGGGATTCGAGAGATTGAATTTCTGGCGCAAATGTTTCAGTTAATGCGAGGGGGTACTGACCCTCGCTTTAGAGTACGCCCTACTTTAGAGGCGCTTGGCCTGATTGGGCAACGAGGAATCTTGCCTGAAGAAGAAGTAAATATCCTGACGGCCGCTTATGTCTTTTTAAGGCGCCTAGAGCATCGCATCCAAGTTTGGGATGATCAACAGACCCATTACCTGCCAGATGATGAGTTAGTCCGCTCACGCTTGGCGATATCAATGGCAGGAGAAGATCTGGGTCATGACAGTAAATCCTTTATGACCGAGTTAGATCTTCACCAAAATCAGGTGACCCGCCTTTTTGAAAAAGCTTTCTTGCTTGATGATAGTGCTCGGCTAAAGCTTGCCCCCCTTGATGTTAGTTGGCAGCCAGATGAGCAGTATTTCCCGCAAACTCTTGTGCGATGGAGTACATGGGTTGATAGCCCCAAGCAAAGACAATTACCCGAGAAGAGTCGACTCATCTTTGGTAATTTGATACATCAAGCTGCGGAGAGTTTGCAACTTGACGGCAGTAAGCAAGTTCATGCTGACCAAACCTTACTCCGTTTTTTTGATTTACTTGAAGCAATTGCAAGACGGAGTGCTTATTTATCGATCTTGGCAGAATATCCAAGAGCACTTTTAAATGTGCTGGATTTACTAAAGGCATCTCAATGGGGCGCGCAGTATCTTACGCGGCATCCACATTTACTTGATCACTTGCTCAATTCGGGGACTGAGAAGGCTTTAATCGAGGATCCCAAAGAATATTGGCGAGATGTCAAGACCAGTCTGAATATGCGCCTCGATGATGTCATGACCGATGGTGATAGCTCAGAGCAGGCTATGGATATTCTGCGTGTGACCCACCATACCGAGACATTTATTACGCTTTTAGCGGATCTTGGAATTGGCGTTGAACAGCCTCTCACCCTTGAAAAGGTGAGCGACCATTTATCTGCATTAGCTGATCTCATGCTACAGACTACTTTTGAACGTGTATGGCCGGGCATAGCTCAGAAATTTGGCTTACCCAAAGATTTACTTGCTCCTTTT
Organism: Polynucleobacter meluiroseus; assembly: GCA_945864455.1. Classification (GTDB taxonomy): domain Bacteria; phylum Pseudomonadota; class Gammaproteobacteria; order Burkholderiales; family Burkholderiaceae; genus Polynucleobacter; species Polynucleobacter meluiroseus_B. The sequence goes on from CAMBBT010000013.1 coordinate 18,216, forward strand.
GCAATTATTTCTTATGGAAAGTTGGGGGGTAAGGAGCTTGGTTATGCCTCTGATCTGGATTTGGTATTTTTGTATCAATCAGCAGAGTCTGATTACGCCGCACAAGAAAGCTATGCACTGCTTGCTAAGCGCATGATTAACTGGTTAACGGCGTTTACATCTACTGGCAGTTTATTTGAGATTGATACGCGGCTTCGCCCGAATGGGTCAGCTGGATTTTTAGTGACCGATACTGAGGCTTTTAAAAAGTATCAAATGCGTGAAGGCGATAACGCCGCCTGGGTCTGGGAGCATCAAGCTTTGACTAGGGCGCGTTTTTCTGCTGGTAATCTGGCTGTAGGTTTAGAGTTCGACCTCGTGCGTTCCGAGGTACTAAGTCAGCAGCGCAACACTCATCAACTTTGTGCTGAAATTTTAGAGATGCGCCGCAAAGTGCATGCTGGCCATCCAAATATCAGTACGGAGTTTGATTTGAAGCATGACTCTGGTGGTATGGTCGATATTGAATTTATTGTGCAGTTCTTAGTCCTGGCCTATTCACATCAATATCCACAACTGATTGGTAATCTCGGTAATATTGCCTTGCTTCGCATTGCTGGAGAAGTAACTTTAATTGATCAAAAAATAGCTGATTCCGTTGCCAATGCTTATCGGCTCTTGAGGTCTCGTCAACATCGTTTGCGTTTGGATGGGGCAGAAAAAACACGTATCAATCTTGAGAATGAGCCTGAACTGAGGACTGCCAGATCAGCTGTTGAGGCACTCTGGCTAAAAATCTTTCAAGCCTCCTCTAATGCTGAGTGAAGCTTTTAAAGCCTAGTTTTGTCCCAGCAACTCGCGAGCATGGCGACGAGTGGTATCGGTGATGGTTGCACCACCCAACATGCGGGCTACTTCTTCGACGCGCTCTACTCTAGCTAAGGGCTCTACTCGTGAGATTGTTTTATCACCACTCTGTGATTTACTGACCTTGAGGTGGTGGTTTCCTTGCGCGGCAACTTGAGGTAGATGCGTCACGCATAAGATTTGATGAGATTGCCCTAATTGATGCAATAGCTTGCCAACTGTTTCTGCAACAGCACCACCAATGCCGGCATCTACTTCATCAAATATTAAGGTGGGTGTAAATGAGGCTTTGCTGGTGATCACGCTAATTGCTAGACTAATACGAGCAAGCTCGCCACCAGAGGCAACCTTAGCCAATGAGCGTGGAGTGCTACCAGCATGCCCTGCAACCAAGAATTCGATTTGCTCTAAACCGTGAGAGCCACCTGCACTGAGCGGTGTTAAGGCTATCTCTAATCGCCCCCCAGCCATGGATAGAGCCTGCATTGCATCGGTGACTAATTTTCCTAGATCGGCCGCAGCGCCCCCACGTTTTTGTGATAGCTGTTTTGCAAACTTGAGATAAGCGGATTCTTCTTGCTTCACTTTTTCACGTAAGGCCTCGATATTTTGAGATGCTGTGAGGGCATCCAAACGTTCCGTAGTGTCTAGAAGAAGTGCTGGCAGTGCATCCGCCTCAGTACGATATTTTCGAGCGGCGCTGTGAAGCGCCTGCATGCGCTCTTCAACTTGGGCTAGTCGTGCAGGGTCAAGATCCGCTTTTTGTAAATATCGATTGAGGCTGTGAATGGCTTCATCTAATTGAATTTGTGCGGATTCAAGCGCTTCGCTAATATCGTTTAACGCTGGGTCATGCTCTGCTAATGCTCCAATAGTGCTACATACCTTAGATAGACTCGATTCAAGCGAGTTATCGGTATCGCTTAAGGTCTCGATAGCCTCTTGGCAGCCGCCAATAATTTTGGCGCCATTAGCAAGTCGTGCATGCTCACCTTGAATATTTACCCATTCATTCTCTTGGGGAGATAGCTCAGTAAGCTCTTCGAGTTGCCACTCTAAGCGCTCACGCTCACGTTCAATATCTTGCCCTGCATTTTCTGCTTGCTCTAAGCGACGACGAGAATCATTCAGGGCTTTGAAGGCCTGTGCCACTTCAGTGGCGAGGGGCAATAAACTGGCATGACGATCTAGTAGCTCGCGTTGGGCGCCACCCTTTAGTAATAATTGATGAGCATGTTGTCCATGAATATCAACCAGTTGATCGCCTGCCTCACGCAGTTGCGTCACCGTAGCAACGCTGCCATTAATGAAAGCGCGACTTCTTCCATTGCTTTCTATGGTTCTTTTGAGTAAGAGACTTTGGCCATGATCTTCAAGCGGAAATCCTTGCCCATCTAACCATTGCCCAAAAGATTGAATGAGCTCTGGATCAATTTGAAAGAGAGCGGAGATTTCTGCTCGGCTGCTACCCTCCCGAATTTGGCTGCTATCAGCGCGTTCGCCTAAAACTAGGCTAAGCGCATCGAGCAGAATGGATTTACCAGCGCCAGTTTCACCGGTTAGGACAGTAAACCCAGTAGAAAAATCCAGCTCAAGCTGATCGACAATGACGAAATCACGAAGTGAGATAGTTTGAAGCATGTATTAGCGTAGCAAAGAACTCGACATCAGAAAGTCGATGGGTATTTATTCCAATGCAATTTCTCACGCAAAGTTTTGTAGTCGCTGTGATTGCTGGGATGTAAAAGGGCAATGGTTTTATCGGATTGACGTACTTCAATCCTATCGCCGCTTTGTAGCTTAGTTTGCGATTGCATATCAAAATTGACAATGACCTCAAGTCCATTCACTACCTCAATCACCGTAATACTATCTTGCGGCAAGACAATCGGCCGATTAGAAAGGGCGTGAGGGGCAATTGGAACAAGCAAAATACCTGCAACGTGGGGGTGCAGAATGGGGCCGCCGGCAGATAAGGCGTAAGCAGTAGAGCCAGTCGGAGTGGAAATAATCAAACCATCAGAGCGTTGGTTGTACATAAAAGAGCCATTGACTTGCACGGCTAGTTCCACCATCCCTGAAATAGCCGATCGATTTACGACCACATCATTTAATGCTAATGCACGATTAATTTCTTTGCCATTATGAATGACGACAGCATCAAGCAAGGTACGTGTATCAGATTCATATTCGCCAGCGATGATTTTGGGTAAGATATCTTGAACGGACTGAATCGGAATATCGGTCATGTAGCCAAGACGACCCATATTGATTCCTACGAGTGGGACATTGCTCCCCGCTAATTGACGGGCAATACCCAACATGGTTCCATCGCCACCCAAGACAACAACCAGGTCAATTGATCCACTAAAGTCTTGGGGTTTTTTGGTAGGGTAGCCTTTTAAGCCAAGATGGGTGGCAGTGTCAGACTCAATGAAAACCTCACAACCCAGGCCCAAGACCAATTTGGCGAGGTCTTTGAGGTGCTCTTCAATGCCATCAGCCTGAAATTTACCGACGAGCGCCACCCGGCTAAATGCCTTCTTGGAAGAATTGGGGGATGGGCTTAACATATAACGATTAAACCATAGGCATAAAATCCCTTCCACCATGGATGAACGTTCCCGCGCTTTACTAAAAACCCTCATCGAGCGTTATATCGAGGAGGGCCAGCCTATTGGCTCGCGCACACTATCGAGATTTTCAGGTTTGGACCTCTCAGCAGCCACCATTCGTAATGTGATGGCTGATTTGGAAGATATGGGTCTAGTCACTAGCCCCCATACTTCTGCCGGCCGAATTCCAACCCCTAGAGGTTATCGCTTATTTGTAGATACGATGGTGACGGTTCGCCCCCTTGAGGAAATTGCTACCCGTGAGCTCCAAAGAGGACTCTTGCCAGACTCCCCGCAACGGGTTTTGAGTTCTGCTGCTCAGATTTTGTCGAACTTAAGTCATTTTGCTGGGGTCGTGATGACTCCCAAGCGGACCCAAGTTTTTAAGCATATTGAGTTTTTACGCTTAGGTGAAGGCAAGATCTTATTGATTATGGTGACCCCAGAAGGGGATGTACAAAATCGGATTTTGCCAACGACTCAGGATTACACGCCAAGTCAATTAATTGAAGCTGGCAATTACATCAATGCACAGTTTGTTGGAAAAAGTTTTGATCAAGTACGCTTGCACCTCAAATCTGACCTAGATAATTTAAGGACAGATATTTCTGGCCTGATGGCTTTGGCACTACAAAGTGGTGTTGCTGACTATGATATGAGTCAGGGTGACATGGTGCTCTCTGGCGAACGGCGCTTATTGAATGTGGGTGATTTAAGTTCTAACCTCGATAAGCTGCGCAAGATGTTTGACATGCTGGAGCAAAAATCGGTACTCATGCAATTGCTTGATGTCTCGAGTCATGCCGATGGCATTCAGATCTTCATTGGGGGTGAGAGTGACCTATTGCCTTATGAGGATTTGGCCGTGATCAGCGCGCCTTATAGCGTAGATGGTCAGATCGTGGGTACTTTGGGTGTCATTGGCCCAACCCGTATGGCTTATGACCGGGTCATTCCCATCGTGGATATCACCTCCAAGTTATTATCAGGGGCGCTGAGCTCCTCACAATCGATTAATTAAAGATACATTATTTTGAATCAGAACCCACACTTACGAGTCAATAAGACAGCAGTAATACTGTTGAACTTAGGTACACCATCTGCACCAACTCCCAAAGCAGTGAGAGCTTATTTAAAAGAATTTCTCTCTGATCCTCGTGTCGTAGAAATTCCGCGATTTATCTGGTGGTTCATTTTGAATGGCATTATTCTGCCGATACGTAGCAGTACCTCAGCAAAAAAATATGCAACGATTTGGTTGCCACAACTGGGGTCACCTCTGATGCATTACTCTCGCTTACAAGCCAAAGAGCTGAGCGAGAAATTTTCGGATGACGGACATACTGTTTTAGTTGATTTAGCGATGCGCTATGGTGAGCCTTCTGCCCAAGAGATTTTGGAAGGTTTGAAGGAGCAAGGTATGGAGCGTTTATTGCTATTACCTTTGTATCCTCAGTATTCGGCCACCACTACTGCCTC
>CAMBBT010000014.1 GCA_945864455.1 Polynucleobacter meluiroseus
AGGAATCAGACCAGCGTAGGCCAGTTTTTGTACTACAGGTGGAATTGGGTTCACGAGCGCTTCAGTCTTGGAGGAGTTAATCGGTGGGTCATTATTTATCGTAGGTATATACGCCGCGACCTGTCTTGCGACCGAGATAACCGGCTGCAACCATTTCACGAAGAAGAGGGCAAGGACGATATTTAGAATCACTAAAGTTTTCAAAATACACTTCCATGACTGCTAGGCAAGTATCCAGACCGATCAGGTCAGCTAAAGCTAAAGGACCAATCGGTTGATTGCAGCCTAACTTCATTCCAGCATCAATATCTTGTGGACTAGCAAGTCCTTCTGATAATACAAAGAATGCTTCGTTAATCATGGGCAGCAAAATGCGGTTGACCACAAACCCCGGTGAATTCTTCACAGTGATGGGCTCTTTGCCAACACGCTTGGCCATATCGATAATGGCTGCATGGGTTGCATCACTAGTTTGCAGGCCACGAATGACTTCTACTAAAGCCATGAGAGGCGGAGGATTAAAGAAGTGCATCCCAATAAACCGAGCTGGGTTTGAGTTTAGAGCGGCTAACTTGGTAATCGATAGGGAGGAAGTATTAGTAGCAATGATGGTGTCTTTGCTCACGATCTCATCTACTTGCTTCAGAATTTTTTCTTTGACTGCCTGATTTTCAGTAGCAGCTTCAATCACAAAACCCAAGCCCTTTAAATCAGCATAAGAGGTGCTACCTTTAATACGCCCCAGCGCTGCTACTTTTCCGTCAGCAGTGAGCGTTTCTTTTTTAATGAGGCGATCTAGACTTTTACTGATTTGATCTAAGCCGCGTTGCACAGCTGCTTCATTGATATCAACCATGACGACATCTAGACCAGCAACCGCGCAAACCTGCGCAATCCCATTACCCATTGTGCCCGCACCGATCACGCCGACTGATTGAATCTTCATTTCATTTCCTCTTTTGATACTGTGTTGAACCAAATAACTGCTCTCTAGCCGTGTTATCAGTCAATGGCTTGCGTAATGCGATTAGTACTTCGCAACCCCGTTTGACGGCGGGACGCTCACCAATCATTTCAAACCAAGCCTTGAAATGGGGATAGTCATTAATCTCAATACCTTGATTTTTCCAATTTCGTGTCCAAGGGAAAATGGAAATATCTGCTATGGAGTAGCTTTTACCGGCGATATAGGGATTATCTTTTAGCTGCCGATCGAGAACACCATACAAACGTTTCGCTTCATTGGTATAGCGATTAATTGCGTACTCAATTTTCTCAGGTGCATAGAGTCGGAAATGGTGGTTTTGCCCAAGCATCGGCCCTAAGCCACCCATTTGGAACATCAGCCATTGCAAAACCTCATACTTGGCACGAGTCGTCTTAGGAAGAAATTTGCCAGTCTTGCTAGCGAGATAGAGCAAGATAGCACCGGACTCAAAAATGCTGATGGGTTTTCCATCGGGTCCGTTTGGATCTACCAAAGCAGGGATCTTATTATTCGGGCTAATCTTTAAAAAGTTTTTGGCAAATTGACCGCCTGCACCAATATCAATCGGGTGAGCAAGCCAATCTTGACCTAAACGATAGCCACATTCCTCAAGCATGACATGGACTTTGTGACCATTTGGTGTCGGCCAGCTGTAAACATCGATCATATTTTTAGATTTCTTCATTACTATAGGTCTTTCTATAAAGATTGTAGGCGTTGGAGGGCGGTCGCTAAAGTTTGCTCTTGCTTAGCAAAACAGAAACGGATCACGCCAGATTCAGTAGGGTGATCATAAAAAGCAGAAACAGGAATAGCTGCTACACCAACTTCAGTAGTGAGCCACTTACAAAAATCAGCTTCATTCAATTTAGCTTGGGTAATATTGAGCGCAGAGTAATCAGCACACTGAAAGTAAGTACCTGGTGTTGGTAGTAATTTAAATAGAGTCTTCTCTAAACCGGCCCGAAAAAAATCACGCTTAGCCTGATAAAAGGCGGGGAGGTTTAGGTAATGAGATGCATCTGCTAAGTAAGAGGCAAGCCCATACTGCATTGGTGTATTGATAGTAAAGACATTGAATTGGTGAACTTTACGAAATTCTTTTGTCAACGCCAGTGGCGCGGCTACATAGCCAACCTTCCAGCCAGTGACATGATAGGTTTTACCAAAGCTAGAAATCAGAAAACTTCTGGTGGCGAGTTCTGGATGCGAAGCTACGCTGTGATGTGCTGCACCGTCATAGACCATATGCTCATAGACTTCATCACTTAAAATCAGGGTAGAGGTATTTTTCACCAACTGAGCTAGGTGCTCTAAGTCTGCTTTCTGCCACACCATTCCAGTGGGATTATGGGGAGAGTTAATCATGAGCAGGCGTGTTTTGGAATTGATGGCGGCAGCCAAAGCATCCCAAGGAATTTCATAGGAAGCAACTTGACCATTTGCATCACGCCTTACCTCTAGCGATACGGCAATGGTTTTGCCACCCGCCATTTCAATGGAGGGTTGGTAGCTATCGAAAGCAGGTTCAATGATGATCACTTCATCGCTAGGACTAACGCAGGCCAGAATAGTCGTCAAAATTCCTTGGGTACCGCCTGCGGTGATCGTGATTTCTGATTCAGGGTCATAGTAGTGACCGTATAGGCTTTTGATCTTCTCACTAATGCCATAACGTAGCTCAGCAATTCCAATCATGGGAGGGTATTGATTGCGATCTGCCAGCATGGCATCGTTCACGCTAGAAATGAGTTTGCGATCGCATGGGAAGTCTGGAAAGCCTTGACCTAGGTTAATGGCCTGATGCTCTGCTGCCAGCGCAGACATGACAGTAAATACCGTGGTTCCCACATTGGGAAGGCGGCTTGGAAAGGAGGGGGAGATCCTTGGTACGGTCATTTAAGGCGGGGAAATTGAGTAGTCGCTAGAATGGTAAAAATTCATATACAAATTGTGCCATGCTGATCGTACTTTCTCCCGCTAAATCCTTGGATTACAAGACCCCAGTCAAGGTCAAAACCTCGACCTTGCCTGAATTTGTCTCAGAATCAGCCAAATTGATTGCTGATCTTAAAAAACTGTCCCCTCAGGATGTGGCTAAGTTGATGGGTTTATCGGATCCATTAGCTGCCTTGAATGTGGGTCGCTATCGCGATTGGAGCAAGAAATTTACCGCTGAGAACAGTAAACCAGCCATCTATGCTTTTGATGGTGATGTTTATGATGGCTTTGACGTCAAAACCCTGAATGCGAAGGCTATCGACTTTGCCCAGGACCATATCCGGATTTTGTCTGGTCTTTATGGTGCCTTGAGGCCCTTGGATTTGATGCAAGCCTACCGCCTAGAAATGGGAACCACCTTTAAAAATGCGAGAGGCAAAGATCTCTATTCTTTTTGGGGTAGTCGGGTCAGTGATTCATTGAAGAAGATACTAGAAAAGCAAAAAAAGCCTGTACTACTCAATTTAGCCTCGGAAGAGTATTTCAAAGTCTTGCAGCCTAAAGAATTGGGCTACCCCATTATTTCTCCGGTATTTCAGGATGGTAAGGATGGAAAATACAAAATCATTTCGTTTTACGCCAAACGAGCACGGGGTTTAATGGCGCGTTATGTGGTTGAGAATCGGATCACTGATCCAGCAGACTTAAAAGGTTTTAATTTGGATGGTTACAAGTATTTTGCGGCAGAATCTAAGCCTGATAAGCCGGTCTTTAGAAGGGCAGAGAAAAAATAATGGCCGTACATCGCACCAAGTCTTCGCAACGCAGCTCCCCTGAGGTTGAGAAGCTCGTAGCCGATGCTATTTCTTTAGCTGCCTCTGGTAGTCAAATAGAGGATCGCTTTTGGGAAGAGCGTCTGAATATTCGTTTGATGCGTTTACTGAAAAGTCAAAATCAAAATGTGATTGATGCTGCACTAGATCAAACCTTTCGCATTAATACGGTCGCCTTTGAAGTGCTTGCAGATTCTGCGGAAACCTTGGCAGAATCTCTCAAGATGGAGCATGAAGGACAAGATTGGGACGTTCTCTTGTTAGCAATGCCCATCGTTGCGCATACTCGTTATCAAATCCCTTCTGGGCCATTACAAGCAAGTATGGTTGAGGCTACTGCGCAAGCTTTGCATTCTGCTATTGCAGCACCAGACGCCCGTCTTGCAATTGTCCCATGGCTCTATAGCATTGATCAGATGCCCCATTCGCACTGTCAAACGCGTATCTTGACCGAATCCTTAGCAAATGCAGCAATCTGCAACAAAGAGGTGAAGCTAGAGTTACGCGATATGTCTGAGACGATTGCCGTTTTAGCTGATCCGCGTTTCATCATTGCCGCCCTGAGCGCCCCAAGTGGTAGCCCCATTTTCCGTTGGCAAGCTGAAGCTCCGGCGCGTCAAGAGCGCGGAGTCAGTTTGATTAGCTGGCAAAACGCAATGCACGAGCCGATGGCCTCTTTGTTGCCTGGTTGCGAGTTCGAACTCCTGTTGCCAGAGTCTTATTTCACGAATTGTCGTTTGGCTGATAAGCATGTTCGCCCCTTAAGTATTCGTGCGGCAGTGAACTACTTAGAAAGTGGTTTGGGTATTTTGCCTGCCGGCTTATCTTGTGTCGTGGGTGCATTTGGTGAAGAGCAGGCCGATGAATACCGTATTTCCTTTAGCGCAAAAGGTTCTTCAGAGATTATGTATGGCGTGATCTGGCCTTTATATGACCGCGAGAGTGTCGCTAGTGATGCTTTAAATGATTTATCGGATGACGAAAGCCCGATTAAGAAAATATGCGATGCCTTGCATGATGCTGGCGTTGAAGATGTCTTTCGCCACGCAATGCTCTTTGAGCCAGAGCTCTGTGATGACTGTGGGGCACCACTATTTCCAGATCGCTCAGGAGAAGCCGTTCATGCTGAGATGCCAGATGATGCGCCATCCCAGCAACCTTTATTTCATTAGAAACAACAAGTAATAAAAAAGCCGAGAGATCCTCGGCTTTTTTATTTGATGCAAAGTGAGAAATTAATTTTGCACAAAGGCCTCCGCACCAGCAAATAAGTGCGGCAACCTGCCAGCCCTCATTTCTGCGGTTTGACAGAAATCAGCCAGTCTGATGCCTGCTTTGATATTGAACAACATTGCCTTATTACCCAACACGACAAGGTCGTGACCACTGGTGGTGTTTTTATAACGCAGACTGCCCGGCAATGAAGTTTGACGTTCTAAGTCATATGTCTTGGATTCCCAAGTTAAGCGAATCCTCTCAATAGTGCCAGAAGTTTTGAACTGTTTACTTTCGCTGCAAGACCATGTGAATACTTCTTCACTGGCGTTAACATTCGCAGCGGAAAAAATGCCGGCAAGTGCAACGCTAATAGTGAGAAGATTCTTTTTCATCTGTCAATTTTCCTTAGGAAAGCAAGTGCTTCACACCAGCCTGTTCTTCAAGTAATTCATTGAGAGTATGGGTCATGCGCTCACGGGAGAATTCATCAATCTCTAAACCTTCGATCATTTTGTATTCACCGTTTTCGCAAACTACCGGGAAACCATAAATCACTTCAGCTGGGATACCGTATTCGCCCTTAGAAGCAATTCCCATAGTAACCCATTTGCCATTGGTGCCGAGCACCCAATCATGCATGTGATCGATAGCGGCATTGGCTGCAGAAGCTGCAGATGAAAGGCCACGAGCATCGATGATGGCTGCACCACGTTTACCAACAGTAGGAATGAAGGTATCTTTGTTCCAAACAGAATCATTAATGGAGTCTTTTACGGACTTACCATCGATGGTTGCAAATCGATAGTCTGGATACATGGTTGGGCTATGGTTACCCCAAACCACCAACTTCTCAATATTAGCAACAGGCTTAGTTAACTTATTAGCTAGCTGTGAGAGCGCGCGGTTGTGATCGAGGCGCAACATCGCTGTAAAGTTCTTCGCAGGAATATCAGGGGCAGACTTCATCGCAATGTAAGCATTGGTATTTGCTGGGTTGCCAACAACCAACACTTTGACCGTTTTCTTAGCTACGGCATTCAAGGCTTTGCCTTGAGCTGTGAAAATTTGCGCATTCGCGGAGAGCAAATCTTTGCGCTCCATGCCAGGACCACGTGGACGTGCGCCTACCAAGAGGGCGATATCAATATCTTTAAAGGCAGTCATTGGATCGGAATGAGCAGACATCCCTGCCAATAGCGGGAATGCACAGTCATCCAATTCCATCATGACGCCAGCGAGGGCTTTTTGAGCTTTCTCATCAGGAATTTCCAGTAACTGGAGGATTACGGGCTGATCTTTACCTAAAAGGTCGCCATTGGCGATGCGGAATAAAAGGGAATATCCGATTTGACCGGCTGCACCGGTTATAGCGACGCGCATTGGGGCTTTTGCCATTACTAAGAACTCCAGGGGAAGGTTAATTAATCAAAACTTTTCTATTATCCATTCAAGTGTGTGGACTTTCGCTTTACACTATCAGTGACGTCTTATATAAGACTAGAATTACCCTAAATTTTATCCAATTGATATGAACTGGAGTCAGTTTGTCAGAAGTAAATTTGCCTGTTGCCTCATTTAGTCCTCTCTACGAGCAGATTAAGGTGATGATTTTGGCTAGCCTGCAAGCCGCTGAATGGCTTCCGGGGGCTGTGATTCCCAGTGAAATGGAGTTGGCTGCTCGCTATGCAGTAAGTCAGGGCACCGTGCGTAAGGCGATTGATGAGTTGGCAGCCCAAAATCTATTAGTCAGACGCCAAGGGAAGGGCACCTTTGTTGCCACCCACCAGGAGGATGACTGGCAATACCGTTTTTTACGTTTAGCACCAGATTCTGGCGAGAAGTTTCTTCTGACCAGCCAGTTTTTATCCTGCCTGAAGGCTAAAGCAAACTCTCATATTGCTAATTTGCTTAAATTAAAGGCAGGTGACACCGTGATTCAAATTGATCGGGTACAGAGCTTTGCAGGCAAACCCATTGTTTTTGAAGAGATTTGGCTTCCTGCGGCGCGCTTTAAAGGTCTAGATCTGGATGCTCTGAATGCCTGGCATGGTCCGGTATACGCGCTGTACGAGAGTCAATTTGCTACGCATATGGTGCGAGCCGAGGAAAAGATTAAGGCGATATCAGCCGATGGGGCCTTAGCGGATCACCTCCAATTACCGGCTGGTGCGCCACTGCTATCTATTGAGCGGGTAGCCTTTACCTACGGGAATAAACCAGTAGAAATTCGGCACGCTAGGTACGACACTTCTAGGCAGCATTACGAGAATAAATTGAACTAAATAAATCCGCTAAAACCCCCATTTATCGCTTTTAAACACTAAAAATCCTCACTACCGTTAAGGTTTCCAATAGAATATGTTGCGATACAACAAAAATACATTACACCTTTACATAAGCATAGAGATTGCCCATGGTTGATGCACAGCAAGATGTAAAAAAAATGAGGCCGGTTTATCGAAACATTGGCCTAGCCCAGTTGGTTAAATATCGCCTTCCTTGGGCGGGTAAAGTTTCGATTCTTCACCGCATCAGCGGAGCAGCCCTGTTCCTCTTATTGCCATTCATTCTCTACCTATTCGATCAGAGCCTCGCTTCTGAATTAAGCTACCAAAAATTCCAAGCCTTCACTGGGAACATCATCGTAAAAATCATTTGTCTTGGTTTGATCTGGGCATTCTTGCACCACTTCTGTGCTGGTATCCGCTACCTCTTGCTCGATTTAGAAATCGGTATAGAAAAGTCTGAAGCTAATCGCTCAGCGATCATCGTTTTGTTCCTCGGCTTGGCTTTGACAGCAGTTGTTGGTCTTAAATTATTTGGTTTTTACTAAGCGTTTCTATATTCAGGATATTTCATGCCCATTTATCACATTGGACCAAAGCGCTTAGTAGTAGGCGCTCATTACGGCCTTAAGGAATGGATCATCCAGCGCGTTACAGCGATTGTGATGGTGGTGTTTACGATTGTTTTGTTAGTGGACTACAGCATTACTGGTAGCGCAACTTATGAAGGTTGGTCTGCCTTATTTGCCAATCAGTTCATGAAGCTGCTGAGCTTGTTGGCTTTGTTTAGTTTGTTCTATCACGCCTGGATTGGGGTGCGTGACATCTGGATGGATTACATCAAGCCCGTCAGTATTCGTTTAACACTGCAAGTGTTGACTGTGCTGTATCTCGTGGCGTGTGCAGCCTATGCGGTACAAATTTTGTGGAAAGTGTAATTCGATGACTGTGATTCAAAAATCATTGCCCCGCCGCCGTTTTGATGCGGTGATCGTTGGTGCGGGTGGCTCAGGTATGCGTGCTTCATTGCAGTTAGCAGAAGCCGGCCTCAATGTTGCTGTACTCAGTAAAGTATTTCCAACACGCTCACATACTGTTGCTGCGCAAGGTGGTATCGGTGCATCACTGGGCAATATGAGTGAAGATAATTGGCACTATCATTTTTATGACACCATCAAAGGCTCTGACTGGCTGGGTGATCAAGACGTCATTGAGTTCATGTGTCGCGAAGCTCCCAAAGTAGTCTATGAGCTTGAGCATTTCGGTATGCCATTTGACCGTAACCCAGACGGCACCATTTATCAGCGTCCATTTGGTGGCCACACTGCAAACTATGGTGAGAAGCCAGTGCAACGTGCTTGTGCAGCTGCTGACCGAACTGGCCATGCGATGCTGCACACTTTGTATCAACGTAACGTGCGCGCTAAAACAAACTTCTTTGTTGAATGGTTGGCACTGGATTTGATTCGTGATGACGTGGGCGATGTAGTTGGTGTTACCGCTCTTGAAATGGAAACAGGTCAGGTTTATATTCTCGAGGCGAAAGTTGTCTTGATGGCAACTGGTGGTGCTGGCCGTATTTGGGATGCATCAACCAATGCATTTATTAATACCGGTGATGGCATGGGCCTTGCAGCACGCGCAGGGATTCCATTGGAAGATATGGAGTTCTGGCAATTTCACCCAACTGGTGTAGCGGGTGCAGGCGTGCTGTTGACTGAAGGTTGTCGTGGTGAAGGCGCTATTTTGCGCAATAAAGATGGCGAGCGTTTTATGGAACGCTACGCGCCAACCTATAAAGATCTAGCGCCGAGGGATTTCATTTCTCGTTGTATGGATCAAGAAATTAAAGAAGGGCGCGGATGCGGCCCTAACGGTGACTATGTGGTGCTGGACTTGACGCACATTGGTGCTGAGACCATTATGAAGCGCCTGCCTTCTGTATATGAAATCGGGATTAACTTTGCGAACGTTGACGTGACCAAAGAGCCCATCCCAGTTGTGCCAACCATTCACTATCAAATGGGCGGCATTCCAACCAATATCAATGGACAAGTTGTTGTGCCAGCGAATGGTAAACACAATGAAGTCGTTAATGGCCTGTATGCTATTGGTGAGTGCTCCTGCGTTTCTGTGCATGGTGCAAACCGCTTAGGTACGAATTCATTACTTGACCTTTTAGTATTCGGCCGTGCTGCTGGTAATCACATTGTTGAATTGAGTCTGAAGAATCGGGAGTTCAAAGCATTGCCTGCCAATGCTGGTGAGCAAACGATGGCTCGCATTGCCGCCTTGGATAGCTCTACTTCTGGCGAGTACGCGCAAGACCTTGCAAATGACATTCGTAAGTGCATGCAGAAATATGCTGGCGTATTCCGTAATCAAGAGTTAATGGATGAAGGTGTTCGTCAAATGGCTAAGCTGACCGAGCGCGCCAAGCATCTCTGGTTGAAAGATAAATCAGCAATTTTCAATACCGCCCGGATTGAGGCTTTGGAAGTAGCTAACTTAATTGAGACTGCCAATGCAACGATGATTTCTGCAGCAGCTCGTAAAGAAAGTCGTGGCGCGCATTCGCACGATGATCATCAGCAGCGGGATGATGATCATTGGATGAAACATACGCTTTGGTATAGCGAAGGCAATCGTTTGGACTACAAACCAGTCCAATTAAAACCATTGACCGTTGATTCAGTTCCTCCAAAAGAACGTACTTTTTAAGTAAAAGAGATAGAAGATGAGTGATATCCGTACATTTGAAATTTACCGCTACGATCCTGATGTCGATGCAGCGCCGCGCATGGAACGCTATGAGCTAGAACTTAATGGCGAGCGTATGTTGCTAGACGCTTTAATTTCTTTAAAGAAGCAAGACGAATCTATTTCTTATCGTCGTTCATGCCGCGAAGGTGTATGCGGTTCAGACGCAATGAATATCAACGGTAAAAATGGCTTGGCTTGTTTGACCAATATGTTGACTTTGCCTAAGGTCATCACATTGCGCCCATTGCCTGGTTTGCCCGTAGTGCGTGACTTAATTGTTGACATGACTTTGTTCTTCAAACAATACTTGTCCATCAAGCCTTACTTGGTAAATGACAATCCGCCCCCAGAAAAAGAGCGTCTACAGAGTCCTGAAGAGCGTGAAGAGTTAAATGGTTTATATGAGTGCATCTTGTGTGCCTCATGCTCAACCGCATGTCCATCCTTCTGGTGGAACCCTGATAAGTTTGTTGGTCCAGCGGGCTTGTTACAGGCATATCGCTTTATCGCTGATAGCCGTGACGAAGAAACCTCGCAGCGTTTAGATAACTTAGAAGACCCTTACCGCTTGTTTCGTTGTCATACCATTATGAATTGTGTAGATGTATGTCCTAAGCACCTCAATCCAACAAAGGCCATCGGCAAGATCAAGGAATTGATGGTTCGTAGGGCAGTATGACCCTGAGTAATGCAGAGCTGTATCGTCTCAAAAGCGATGCTCGCAGGGGCTTACTCGAGAATGATCTCATTCTGCAACGCTTCTTTGAGCGCTATGGCGCTCTATTAAGCGCAGAGGAAGGAAATATTTTGAGCCAGTTGCTGGCTTTAGATGACAATGACCTAATGGATTTGTTGATTGGTCGCAAAGATTCTGTAGCGGTGCTGGAAAAAGAGATGCAGTCAGACTCTTTTAAAACCGTTTTACAAATGCTGAGAGAGAAATAATTCAGTATTGAAGCAAATAGTGGATTAATTATAATTTTGAATGAGTAAGGATTAGAAATGATTGAATCGGACATCAAAGCAAAACTCTCGTTTTCGGATGGTACTCCAGATATTGATCTGCCAATTTACAAAGGGACAGTGGGCCCTGATGTAATCGATATTCGTAAACTCTACGGTCAGACCGGTAAGTTCACTTACGATTCAGGCTTTCTTTCCACTGCTTCTTGTAATAGCAAAATCACGTATATCGATGGTGATAAGGGTGAATTGCTTTATCGAGGCTATCCAATTGAAGAGTTGGCAAATAATTGTGACTTCTTAGAAGCTTGCTTTCTCTTAATTAATGGTGAGTTACCCAATGCTAAAGAGAAAGCAGATTTTGAAAATTTAGTCATGCACCACACCATGGTTCATGAGCAAATGCAATTCTTCTTGCGTGGTTTCCGTCGCGAT
This sequence comes from Polynucleobacter meluiroseus, assembly GCA_945864455.1. Classification (GTDB taxonomy): domain Bacteria; phylum Pseudomonadota; class Gammaproteobacteria; order Burkholderiales; family Burkholderiaceae; genus Polynucleobacter; species Polynucleobacter meluiroseus_B. The sequence goes on from CAMBBT010000014.1 coordinate 11,427, forward strand.
GCACATCCAATGTCTGTATTGACTGGTTTAGTTGGCGCAATGGCTGCCTTCTACCATGATGAGATTGATTACAGCGACCCCTATGCTCGCGAAGTGGCGCAAATTCGTTTGGTTGCAAAGATGCCAACCTTAGTAGCAATGGCGTATAAGTATTCTGTCGGGCAGCCATTCATCTATCCAAAAAATTCTTTGTCTTACACTGCAAACTTTATGCGCATGATGTTTGCAACGCCATGCGAAGAGTACATAATAAATCCAGTATTAGTGCGCGCCTTGGATCGTATCTTCATATTGCATGCAGACCATGAGCAAAACGCCTCTACATCAACGGTGCGCTTGTGCGGCTCTTCTGGCACAAATCCATTTGCGGCTATTTCTGCTGGTATCGCTTGCCTTTGGGGCCCAGCCCACGGTGGTGCAAATGAAGCTTGCTTAGATATGTTGAATCAGATTCAGGCCAATGGTGGCGTTGATAATATTCATGAATTCATTGCCCAAGTCAAAGACAAAAACTCTAGCGTTCGTTTGATGGGCTTTGGTCACCGCGTATATAAAAACTTTGACCCACGCGCAAAACTAATGCGTGAGACTTGCTATGAAGTATTGAATGAATTAGGCCTGCAAGATGACCCCTTATTCAAATTGGCAATGACACTTGAAAAAATTGCCTTGGAAGATGAATACTTTGTTAGTCGCAAACTGTACCCAAATGTAGACTTCTACTCAGGAATTGTTCAGCGTGCTCTTGGCATCCCCACAGATATGTTTACCTGCGTTTTTGCTTTAGCAAGAACAGTGGGCTGGATTGCTCAGTGGGAAGAGATGATCACTGATCCTGAGTACAAGATTGGCCGTCCACGTCAGTTGTATGTTGGCGAAACTTCGCGTAAGGTTCCGAATCTCTCGGTTCGTAAATAAAAGGATTTAAGGCCCCTCATGTCTCGTACTCTTTATGACAAATTGTGGGATGACCACGTTGTTTACTCTGAAGAAGATGGCACAGCGACGATCTATATTGATCGTCAACTCTTGCATGAGGTAACAAGCCCCCAAGCTTTTGAGGGATTGAACTTGGCTGGACGCCCAGTCTGGCGTATTTCTGCCAATTTAGCGGTCTCTGATCACAATGTACCGACAACCGATCGCTCTGCAGGGATTACTGATCCTATTTCGAAATTACAAGTAGATACCTTGGATCAAAACTGTGATGCCTTTGGTATTACTCAGTACAAAATGAATGATGCGCGCCAAGGGATTGTTCATGTCATTGGGCCAGAACAGGGCGCAACTTTACCTGGTATGACTGTGGTGTGCGGCGACTCCCATACTAGTACGCACGGTGCATTTGGTGCTTTGGCGTTTGGTATTGGTACCTCTGAAGTCGAGCATGTATTAGCAACTCAAACCTTGCTGATAAAAAAAAGCAAGAATATGTTGGTAAAAGTAGACGGTCGGCTGCAGCCTGGCTCTACTGCTAAAGATATCGTGCTGGCTATCATCGGAAAGATTGGCACGGCAGGTGGTACAGGTTGCACTATTGAGTTTGCAGGTGAAGCCATTCGCAATCTCTCGATGGAAGGTCGCATGACCGTCTGTAATATGGCAATTGAAGCTGGTGCAAGAGCTGGCCTGGTTGCTGTAGATGAAACCACGATTGAATACATTCAAGGTCGTCCATATGCACCTAAAGGCCCAGCGTTATTGCAGGCCATGCAATATTGGAGAACTTTGCACTCTGATGCGGATGCCAAGTTTGACCTAGTGGTTGAATTGCGTGCTGAAGAAATTGCTCCTCAAGTCACTTGGGGTACTTCGCCAGAAATGGTACTTGCCATTAGTGAATCTGTTCCTGATCCAGAAAAAGAACGCGATTCTAATAAGCGTTCCGCAATGGAGCGTGCATTAGAGTATATGAACTTGATCCCGAATACACCAATGAGCAGCATCTCGATCGATAAGGTATTTATTGGCTCTTGCACTAATAGCCGCATAGAAGATATGCGTGCAGCAGCTAAGGTAGTTGATCGCCTTGGTAAGAAAGTAGCCGCCAATGTGAAGTTGGCTTTAGTTGTCCCTGGATCGGGTTTGGTAAAAGCCCAAGCAGAGCGTGAAGGTTTGGATCGCATTTTTAAAGCTGCTGGCTTTGAATGGCGTGAACCTGGTTGCTCTATGTGCCTAGCAATGAACGCTGATCGCCTGGAGCCAGGCGAGCGTTGCGCCTCTACCTCCAATCGTAATTTTGAAGGCCGTCAGGGCAATGGCGGCAGAACCCATTTAGTTAGCCCTGCGATGGCAGCTGCCGCTGCGATTGAAGGTCATTTTGTTGACGTTCGTAAGATTTCATAAAGGTAATCAGAAATGAAATTCTCTCCAGTATCTTTAATCACGAGATTGACCATTGTTGGTATTGCCGGTTTGGTAATTGCTGCTTGTAGCAATACTATGGAAGGCATGGGAAAAGACTTGCAGACTATGGGCAAGTCAATGGAAAGCTCTAGCGGTCCGCAGAACAGTATGCAGAACAGTACACAGAATAATCAGTCTCAAACTAAGGGTAAAGACGTTATCGTTACTCCTGTGAAGTAAACATTCAGAGTCAAAGTCAGAATCATGGATAAATTTACGGTATACAAAGGTTTAGTTGCTCCACTCAATCGTGAGAACGTGGATACCGATGCCATCATTCCGAAGCAGTTTCTGAAATCCATTCAGAAGACGGGTTTTGGCCAAAACTTATTTGATGAATGGCGCTACTTAGATCATGGTGAACCAGGGCAAGATTGCAGCAAGCGCCCCCTCAATTCAGATTTTATTCTCAATCAAGCTCGCTATAAAGGCGCAGGCATTTTGCTGGCTCGCAAAAACTTTGGTTGCGGCAGTTCACGTGAACATGCGCCTTGGGCGCTTGATCAATACGGCTTTAGAGCACTCATTGCGCCTAGCTTTGCCGATATTTTTAATAATAATTGCTTCAAAAATGGCCTTCTACCCATCGTTTTGACGGAATTACAGGTCGACCACTTATTTAACGAAACCTTGGCATTTAGTGGCTACCAGTTGACTGTTGACCTAGAGGCTCAGCAGGTTATGACCCCTGATGGCACCGCATACAGCTTTGAAGTAGCCCCATTTAGAAAGTATTGCCTTCTTAATGGTCTAGACGATATTGGCTTAACTCTGCGCCATGCAGATAAAATCAAGGCTTATGAAGCTGAGCGCATTCTTAAAATGCCGTGGCTTGCGACACAATTGCCGTAATTTTAGATTTAAAGGCCTTTCATGAAAATTGCAGTCCTACCGGGCGATGGTATCGGCCCGGAAATCGTTGCTCAAGCTGTTCGAGTACTAAAAGCACTCGGCCCGAACTTTGATTTGGAAGAAGCTCCCGTAGGTGGTGCCGCCTATGATGTGGCCGGTCATCCACTGCCGCCAGCAACTCTTGCGTTGGCCAAAAAAGCAGACGCAATTTTATTTGGTGCTGTGGGCGATTGGAAATATGACACGCTTGCACGCGAACTGCGCCCAGAGCAGGCTATCTTAGGTTTACGCAAACACTTGGAGTTATTTGCTAACTTCAGACCAGCGATTTGCTATCCAGAGCTGACTTCTGCATCTAGCCTCAAGCCAGAAATTATTGGTGGACTGGATATTTTGATCGTGCGCGAACTCAACGGCGATATTTATTTTGGTCAACCCCGTGGTATTCGTACTTCAGAATTGCCATTATTTAAAGGTGCTCGCGAAGGTTTTGATACCATGCACTACAGCGAGCCTGAAGTAGAGCGTATTGGTCACGTTGCCTTTGAGGCAGCCCGTAAGCGCAGCAAAAAAGTCTGCAGCGTTGATAAAGCAAATGTTTTAGAAACCTCACAGCTTTGGCGTGAGGTCATGATTCGGATCTCCAAAGAGTATCTTGATGTTGAGTTAACCCACATGTATGTCGATAACGCCGCAATGCAGCTAGTTAAGGCCCCTAAGGCATTTGATGTAGTGGTCACCGGTAACCTGTTTGGCGACATTTTGTCTGATGAAGCGGCGATGTTGACTGGTTCGATTGGTATGTTGCCTTCAGCATCCCTAGATAAGAACAACAAAGGCCTATATGAACCAAGCCACGGTTCTGCACCAGATATCGCAGGCAAAGGCATTGCTAATCCTTTAGCCACTATTCTGTCGGCAGCAATGATGTTGCGCTATTCCTTAGGAATGCCTGCAGAGGCCGATCGAATTGAAAAAGCGGTGCAAAAAGTATTAGCGCAAGGTCTGCGGACTGCCGATATTTATACCGAGGGCACTCAAAAGGTATCTACTGTACAAATGGGTGATGCAGTAGTCGCAGCACTTTCATAAAACGAAATTAACAATTGATTAAATAGTTCATCATGGCAAATACAAAAACACCATTGGTTGGTTTAGTTGGCTGGCGCGGCATGGTCGGTAGCGTTCTGATGGATAGAATGTTGGCCGAAAAAGATTTTGACTTGATTGAGCCAGTATTTTTTAGTACCAGCCAAGTAGGTGGCGAAGTGCCATTAATCAATGGCAAAAAAGTCACCAAAAGCGAAAGCACTTTGCAAGCTGCAAATGACATCAAGGCATTGTCACGCTGCGACATCATCCTCACTTGCCAGGGTGGCGACTATACCAACGAAGTTTTCCCAAAGCTGCGTGCTGCGGGTTGGAATGGCCATTGGATCGATGCGGCGAGTGCTTTGCGCATGAAAGATGATGCTGTATTGGTCTTAGATCCCGTAAATCGCCCCTTGATTGATAAGGCTTTGGCTGCTGGGGGTAAGAACTGGATTGGTGCTAATTGCACCGTAAGCTTGATGATGATGGCGATGGGCGGTTTGGTTAAGGCTGATATGGTGGAGTGGATCAGTGCCATGACTTATCAAGCAGCATCTGGCGCTGGAGCGCAGAATATGCGCGAATTGCTTTTGCAAATGGGTGCTTTGCGTGACAGCGTCGCTACTGAATTGGCTAATCCTGCATCTTCGATTTTAGATATTGATCGCAAAGTCACTGAAACATTACGATCAGCAAACTTTCCGAAGGAAAATTTCCGCAACACGGCCTTAGCCGGTAGCGTGATTCCATGGATTGATGTACCAGTTGAGCATGGTCAAACAAAGGAAGAGTGGAAAGGTGGCTCTGAGTTCAATAAGATTCTGGGTCGACCTGGATTCCGGGCCGCAGGCAGCATTCCGATTGATGGCATCTGTGTGCGTGTTGGCGCTATGCGTTGCCACTCACAAGGTTTAACCGTGAAGTTGAAAAAAGATATTCCACTCCAGGAAATTGAAGCTCTTTTAGCGAACGATAACCAGTGGGTCAAAGTGGTTCCAAATGACCGCGAAATGACTGAACGTGAATTATCACCAGCGGCAGTTAGTGGCACTATGACAATACCAATCGGCCGCCTACATAAATTGGCGATGGGCTCAGATTATCTTGGCGCATTTACGGTTGGCGATCAGCTCTTATGGGGCGCAGCTGAACCATTGCGCCGTATGCTTAGAATCTTGCTCGTAAAATAATGCTCAGACATTGCCAACTTCGCTTTGTAAAAGCGCTTTGCTTGGTTTGGCTGAGTTGGTCTTGCACTGCTTGGGCAATCTCTTTAGGCTCCCCTACTTTGCAATCTAAATCTGGCGAGCCTCTTCGGATAGAAATTCCGATTCGGGTTGGCGTGCAAGAGCAGGCTGCTTTAGCGAGTTTAAAAGTAGGCACCTTACCTAAGGCCTCTTATGAGCGCCTTGGGATCTCTCAGAAGATTTTGGATCTTAATCCGCAATTCTCTATTTATCGCAATCCCCAGAAGAAGTTGGTCGTCTTGGTGGAAACGGTGAATGCTGTTCCAGTAGCAGACGATCCTTTTGTAGATGTATTGGTAAATCTCAACTGGTCAAGTGGCAGCATTACCAAAGCATTTACTTTACTTTTAGGTGATGCGCAAAAGGTACTCGTAAAGCCTGGTCAAACCCTGTCTGAGATTGCTGCAATGATGGTGCCCCAATTGGATGGCGCTACTTTAGATCAAACTATGATGGCTTTATATAAGGCTAATCCGGATGCCTTTGCGAGCGGTAGCATTAACCGTTTAGCCGCAGGAGCGCAATTAAATAAACCCAGTCAAGCATTGCTCCGCTCAATTAGTCCAGCAGAAGCCAATCAATTTGTTGCCGAAGCTAATGCACGCTGGCATGCAGAGCAGGGCGGTAGTGGGCCGCAAGGTCAATCACAGTCTGGTAATACGAAGACTGAGGAAGCTGCTCCAAAAGATCGCTTAAAAATTGGCTCTAGTGCGGATGGCAATGAGCAAGAGCGTCGCTATACAGAAGAGTTAGTCGCTCAAGAAAGACAGCTAGAGCAAGCCAAGGCTCGGGTTGCTGAGTTAGAAAAGAATGTTGCCGACCTACAGCGTCTCCTAGATACATCGAAGGAGAAAAAAGCAGTTGAGAATAATTTTGGATTGGGTGGATTTGGGCCAGCCATTTTTGGGATTACATTCATTGGATTAACGGGTTTGTTGTTATGGGGCTTTGCTCGTAATGCACGCCGCTCAGAGCTCACCAACTTTAATACATCAGATAAGCCCACGAGTACCCCCTTAGAAATGCCCGAGCGCACCAAAGCGCTTTTTGCCGGGATTGATTTAGATCTTTCTAAGCCAGCAATCGAAAAGCCTCAAGTAACACCTGCGCCTATTTCTGATCCATTAGCAGATACACTGCGGGTCAAGTTAAATCTAGCGCGTGCTTACATCACGATCGAGGATTTTTCTGCTGCTAAGAAGTCTTTGGAAGAAGTGCTACGGGTCAGTAATTCAGTAGACCCCACAATTACAATTGAAGCTCAAGGTCTGCTCGCGGAGCTTTCGCACCGCAATGCCTGAGGTCATGAGGGTATTGCAATGCGAATAGCCCTTGGTCTTCAGTATGACGGCAGCCCATACTCTGGCTGGCAAACACAAGTCAACCAAAATTCAGTACAAGATGAGCTAGAGAAAGCAATTACAGCCTTTGTAGGTGAATCTTGTAAAGACTTTCCGATTAAAACCATTACTGCAGGTAGGACTGATACTGGTGTTCATGCATTAGGGCAGGTGATTCACTTTGATACCAATGTAGAGCGCGAAGATTTTTCATGGGTCAGGGGAGTAAATTCATTTTTGCCGTCCTCGATTGTGCTTAATTGGGCCAAGCTCGTTCCCGATACTTTCAGCGCTCGGTTCTCTGCATTTGAGCGCACTTATATTTATGCCTTGCATGTTGGGCCGTGTCGCGCCCCAATGGTGCATTCCCGTGCAGGCTATTTAATGCTGCCAGCGCATCAGCAGCTAGATATTGCTGCCATGAAGAATTCAGTGGAGTGCTTGATTGGCGAGCATGACTTCAGCTCGTTTAGATCATCAGAGTGTCAGAGCAAGACGCCGGTGAAGACTATCTACTCGATTGAAATCATTTCCCAAGAGCCTTGGGTTTACTTTCGGATTTGCGGCAATGCTTTTTTGCAGCATATGGTGCGTAATTTAGTAGGCTGTTTTTTACAGATTGGCCAAGGCCGACAAGAATCACAGTGGATGGTCGAGATCTTAGCTGCTAAAGACAGAAAAATGGCAGCCCCCACGTTTATGGCTGATGGCCTCTATTTAGCCAAAGTTTCATACCCGGAAGAGTTTGGTATCCCAGCGCCTTGGTTAAAGAACTCCTGGCTTCCCCCTCAGTTAACTAAGCCCTAAGGCCTTATTATTCATTTATGGGCTTACTTACTTACTCTCCAAGTCGTACCAGAGTCAAAATCTGTGGTTTAAAGACCTCTGAAGATGTTGACGCGGCTGTTGCTGCTGGGGTTGATGCGGTCGGCTTTGTCTTTTACCCCCCAAGTGTGCGTGCTGTAAGCCCAAATGTGGCCGCTCAGCTTATTTCTAGGCTCCCAGTAGGGATAGATGCCGTTGGACTGCTTGTAAACGCAACCGATGCCGAGTTTGCGGCTATCCGCGCTGCCGCCCCGATCACTTTATGGCAGTTTCATGGCGATGAGACCCCAGAACACTGTATAGAGCTTGCAGATGGCCAGCCATGGATAAAAGCAGCCCGGATAGGGCAAGGCTTTGCATTTAGCGAATTTTCCCTACAATACAGTCATGCAAACGCTTTTCTGCTGGATGCCCTTGTCGAGGGTTATGGTGGCGGAGGCGTTCCTTTTGATTGGCAAGGAATTCCGCAGACATGGGTAAGCGAAAACGCGCCTCGGGTCGTTTTGAGTGGTGGATTGAACACGCACAACGTGGGCGAAGCGATTGCTCGTCTGCATCCTTGCGCAGTTGACGTCTCTAGTGGCGTAGAAAGCAGCAGGGGTGTTAAAGATCCTGCGCTCATGGCCCAATTTATAAAAGCGGTGCGCGCGGCAGATGAGAAATCATCATCCCAATAATTTGCTGTAGATAAATCAAAAGAGGTAGCTATGTACGATAAGCCAGATGCACGAGGACACTTTGGTCCTTACGGCGGCGTGTTTGTTTCTGAGACATTGATGTTTGCATTAGATGAGCTCAAAGCAGCCTATGCTAAATATCAATACGATCCAGAATTTATTGAAGAGTTCCATTACGAGCTCAAACACTTTGTAGGTAGACCATCACCGGTTTATCACGCTAAGCGTTGGAGCGAAATGCTTGGTGGAGCGCAAATCTATCTCAAGCGCGAAGACTTAAACCATACAGGCGCACATAAGATTAACAATGTGATTGGCCAAGCCATGCTAGCTAAGCGCATGGGCAAGCCCCGTATTATTGCTGAGACTGGTGCAGGGCAGCATGGCGTTGCTACCGCAACCATTTGTGCACGCTTTGGTCTGGACTGTACGGTATATCAGGGCTCTGTTGATGTAGCTCGTCAGGCACAAAATGTCTTTCGGATGAAGTTACTTGGTGCCAAAGTAGTTCCCGTGGAATCAGGAACTAAAACATTAAAAGATGCGCTAAATGAAGCGATGCGCGATTGGGTCACCAATGTAGAGAATACTTTCTACATCATTGGCACTGTAGCTGGACCGCATCCTTATCCTATGATGGTGAGAGACTTTCAGAGTGTGATTGGTGAAGAGTGCAAAGTACAGATGCCAGAGATGACTGGTCGTCAACCTGACTATGTATTAGCTTGTGTTGGTGGTGGCTCAAATGCGATGGGTATTTTTTACCCTTACATTGATTTTCCAGAAGTCAAATTGATTGGTGTGGAGGCTGCAGGACATGGGCTTGGTAGCGGCTTACATTCAGCAGCACTCTGTGTTGGTAAGCCCGGTGTATTGCATGGTAATCGCACTTACTTGTTGCAAGATGAGAACGGCCAGATTTCTGAAACCCATTCCGTATCCGCTGGTATGGATTACCCCGGCGTGGGTCCTGAGCATGCTTGGTTAAAAGATTCGGGTCGCGCTGACTATGTTGCTATTACTGATGAAGAGGCACTCAAAGCCTTCCATGATTGCTGTCAAATTGAAGGCATCATTCCTGCGCTAGAGTCAGCTCATGCGATTGCATACGCCTGTAAGTTGGCTAAGACTTTGCCAAAAGACAAAACTATCTTGATCAACCTTTCTGGTCGTGGCGATAAAGATATGCATACCGTTGCGCAAGCAACTGGCTCTGAAGGTTAAGTAACTCTTATGTCAAAAATTACGGCTCTCTTTAAAGAGTTAAAAGCAACTGGAAAAAAAGGCTTAATTCCTTTTATTACTGCAGGTGATCCAGATCCCAAGTTCACTGTTGAGTTAATGCATGCATTGGTCCGCGGTGGTTCTAGTGTGATTGAGTTAGGCGTACCTTTTTCTGATCCAATGGCTGATGGTCCAGTGATCCAGAGATCATCCGAGCGGGCGTTAACCCAAGGTGTCACATTGCATAGCTGCTTGGCGATGGTGAAAGAGTTTCGCAAGACGGATGCTAAGACACCGGTTGTTTTAATGGGGTATGCAAATCCTGTCGAGCAAATGGGAGCTGAGCGTTTTGCAACAGAAGCAAATGCTGCCGGAGTAGATGGTGTATTGATAGTGGATTACCCGCCAGAAGAGTGCGTTGATTTTGCAGCACGTATGCGCGTTGCAGACATTGACCCGATTTTCTTATTAGCACCAACTTCATCGCATGAGCGCATTCAAGCGGCGGCTAAAATAGCCTCTGGATATATTTACTACGTCTCGATGCGCGGAGTTACGGGAGGTGCAAACCTCAATACTCAAGATGTAGCTAGCGTCATCCCAAAAATTCGTGAAGAGACTGATATTCCAATTGCTGTAGGCTTTGGGATTAGTGACGCTGCTAGCGCCAAGGCGGTATCTCAGAGCGCCGATGCAGTGGTCATTGGTAGCCGTATTATTCGTCTTTTGGAGGAAGCACCTCCTGGGCAGGCGGTACAATCCCTTGAAACCTTCATTCGCGAGATTCGTGACGCATTGGATAGTTAAAAATACATGAGCTGGATAGATAAATTACTCCCACCCCAAATTCAGCATACTGATCCTGCCAATCGCAAATCAGTACCCGAAGGACTGTGGGTTAAGTGCCCTAGTTGTGAAATAGTGCTTTACAGCACCGATATCGAAGCAAATCTTTCTGTATGCCCAAAATGCAGCCATCACATGCGTATTGGTGCGCGTCAGCGTTTGGATAGCTTGCTCGATCCAAAAGGTCGTAATGAAATTGGTGCTGATATCTATCCAACCGATCCCCTGAAATTTAAAGACTCTAAAAAATATCCAGATCGTATTAAGGAAGCTAATGATGCTTCTGGAGAAACAGAAGCTTTGATCGTCATGGGTGGAAAGCTTGAAACGATTCCAGTGGTTGCTGCCTGTTTTGAATTTCAATACATGGGTGGCTCAATGGGTTCTGTTGTGGGTGAGCGTTTTGCCCGCGGTGTGCAAGAGGCCATTGATAAGAAATGTGCCTTCATTTGTATCACTGCAACTGGTGGCGCAAGGATGCAGGAGAGTTTATTGTCACTATTTCAGATGGCTAAGACCAACTCGATGCTGACCTTGCTGTCTAAAAAAGGTTTGCCATACATCAGTGTTCTGACTGATCCAACCATGGGCGGTATTTCTGCAAGCTTTGCCTTTATGGGCGATGTAGTGATGGCTGAACCAAAGGCCCTGATTGGTTTTGCTGGCCCTCGCGTGATTGAACAAACCGTTCGTGAAAAATTACCTGAAGGTTTTCAGCGCTCTGAGTTCCTAATGCAAAAGGGCGGCATTGACATGATTGTTGACCGTCGCCAAATGCGCGGTGAGATTGCGCGCCTATTAGCACTCTTGCAAAAACTGCCAGAGCCTGCGATTGCGGGTAGCGCAGCCATTTAAGCGCTTGAGCACAGCACACCAAACCCCAATTCTTTTTTCTAGCCTAGAGGCTTGGCTAAGCCACCTCGAGACTGCTCATCCCGTCGGCATCGACATGGGTCTTGCGCGTATCAACCGTGTAAAGGCAGCATTAGATCTCCATTTTGACTGTCCAGTGATCACCGTTGCCGGTACTAATGGTAAAGGTTCAACTTGCGCCTATCTCGAAAGTATTTTACTGGCCTCTGGTTATCGAGTGGGCTGCCATAC
>CAMBBT010000015.1 GCA_945864455.1 Polynucleobacter meluiroseus
GGTGTGCTACTGGCTTTATATTGGTTTGCCAAAAAACGGAAGACTACTTTTTTTGTAGTGAGTGATTTAGTGGCTCCCTTAGTGCCTTTTGGGTTGGCGTTTGGACGTCTTGGTAATTTCATTAATGGGGAGTTGTGGGGCAGGCCTACTGATCTTCCTTGGGCCATAGTATTTCCAATGGTTGATAAGATCCCACGTCACCCATCTCAAATCTATCAGTTACTGGGCGAGGGTATTTTGCTTGGGGTAGTGTTATGGATATATTCCAGCAAACAGCGTCGGGTGGGTCAGGTCTCGGGACTCTTCTTATTGGGTTATGGTGTCTGCCGATTCTTGGCTGAATATGCGCGTGAACCAGATGCATTTTTAGGTCTCTTAGGTTTGGGCTTATCGATGGGGCAATGGTTATGTGTACCCATGATCTTCTTTGGTATTTACCTCATGACTTCATTCAAATCAAAGTCCAAGGTATAAAAATATACATCAGGGCTAAAGCCCTTATGTTGCATCGCAAAAATATCTAAATACCTATATCCTCTAGTTACAATCAGTAACTTAATGGATTTCAGGGCCTTTGCAGGAATACATTGATTTATCGTTTTTTAGCCGTATTTCTGAAGAGACTCACATGCTTGAAAAGTTAGTAAAAGCCCGTTATTTTTCACGCGTTACTGGTGCGGTGACTCGTCTTATTTCTGAGCGTGGCGAGTCCAATGCTGTCAGTATGGCTGAAGATGTGATTAATAACTATTCCAAGCTTACTAAAGATCAGCACGCAAAGTTCTTTACTTTCTTATTTCAGAAACTCAATCCAGACCCTATAGCAGTAATGTCTGCGGCACAAAATTTTTCTGCTGAAGGTAATGCTCGTAATTACATTAAATTACAGCGAGTTGTTGAGCCGCCCAGACAAGAATTATTCCGCCGCTTAAATCGAGCTACTAATGGCACTACTGCATTAGTAGGAATGCGCCGCGATCTTTTGCAAGTACTCGATAAGCAGCCAGAGTTAACTGCTGTGGATTTTGATTTACGCCATCTCTTATCGTCCTGGTTTAATCCCGGTTTCTTAAAGATGCATCGGGTTGATTGGAAATCGCCGGCTGAGATTTTAGAAAAACTGATTCAGCACGAAGCGGTGCACGCGATTGACGGCTGGGATGATTTGCGCCGCCGCCTGCAGCCTGATCGCAGATGTTTTGCTTTCTTTCATCCTCAGTTACCTCATGAGCCACTGATCTTTGTTGAGGTTGCCCTCCTACCAGAAATCCCTGCAGTGATCATGCCACTAGTGGATAAGAAGGCTGAGACAGTTCATCAAACTTCCAATTACAAAGTGGCAGCCTTTTATTCAATTAGTAACTGTGAGCCTGGTTTGCGTGGTGTTTCCATGGGCAACTTCTTAATCAAGCGTGTTGCAGAACAGTTGCATGCAGAGTTTCCGAGCCTCAAAATATTCGTTACCTTATCGCCTATTCCTGGATTTATTGATTGGGTTGCTGCTGGTGCCGATCTTGGTGGTGAAAAATTCAGCGTACAACTCAAGCCAGCCATTCGAACAGCGCGCGAGCAGGCGCTAGAGACTCTGGGCTTAGCAAAACGCTCTTGGACTGAACGCTTAAGTTCTGGCTGGCATCCCGATAATGCGACAGCAAAAGAAAAGTCTGCATTGCTTTGTCTCGCCAGCATCTACTTAGGGATTGGCTCGGCTGGGTGCAACGGCAATCCTGTGGCGAAGTTCCACTTAGGTAATGGTGCGAGGCTTCATCAAATCAATTGGTCGGCGGATCTTTCGCGTAAGGGTTTACGAGAATCAGGGGCATTAATGGTGAATTATTTATATGACCTCTCTTCCGTTGAGGAGAATCATGAGCGCTTTACTCAGGGAGAAATCGATTATTCAAGGGCAGTAGGCCGTTTAATGGTGCCCTGATCAGCAATTTGTGAGGAGACGATCTCAGGCAGAATTCATAGAGTATTCGCCCGAGGTTCATATAGAGTAAGCTTAGCAGTCAGATTTAGCATTAAAGAAGGCGTTATTAAGGTTTTAATATTGAATATATGGCCACTCAAAATGGCAAATGGAGGAGACAAACAATGAGTAAGCAATCAAGAGTTACGGTTTTCTTAAAGCAAGCCTTATTTTTAGTTTGCGCAGCACCTTTAGCGGTGATGGCGCAAGAGTGGCCAGTAAAACAGGTGACATTCTTAAACCCCTTCCCTGCGGGTGGTGGTACGGATGCATTTGCTAGACCGCTGGCAGCTCAGCTCACCGAACAATTGGGCAAACAGTTTCTGATTGACAATCGTGGTGGTGCAGGAGGAACGGTTGGTGCCTCAGTAGCTGCAAAAGCAGCCCCAGATGGCTATACCTGGTTTATTGGGGCATCCCATCACACTATTGCACCCTCAATGTATAAGAACCTTGATTACGACATTGAGAAGAGTTTTATACCGGTTGCAATGATTGCTAACGTGCCGCAAGTGTTGGTGGTCAATCCACAAAAAGTAAGCGCACGAAATGCAAAAGAATTCATCGAGTTGATGAAAAAGAATCCTGGTAAATATAATTTTGCTAGTGCAGGCAGTGGCACAGTTCACCACTTAGCTGGTGAGTTGTTCAAGATTCAAACAGGTACGTTTATTACCCATATTCCCTATCGTGGCGCCGGCCCAGCGATGACTGACCTGCTGGCTGGACAAGTCGATCTTGAGTTTGATGGACTTGCTACTTCTGCTCCGCAAATTACTGCAGGAAAGCTAGTAGCGATCGCTGTAGCATCCAATAAGCGCTCAACTGCTATTCCTAATGTACCTACCTTTAAGGAGGCTGGCTTGCCTGACTATGAAGTATCTACTTGGTACTCCATGTTTGCTCCTGCCGGAACTCCAAAGCCAATCGTAGACAAGATGATTGCCGAAGTTCAAAAGGCGCTAAACAATCCAAAGCTCAAATCCATTTGGGAGAAAAATGGATCCGACACGCCTAATCTCTATGGAGAAGCTTTTGGTAAACAGGTAAGCGCAGACGTTGCCCGTTGGTCTTCTGTGGTTAAGAAATCTGGCGCTACATTAGATTAATTTGTAATAGTTTTTAGGGAATTGGCTTTGAGGTTCAGATGAATTTATATTCTCTATTGGAAAGAGGGTTTCCAAAAGACAAGAAAGTATGTGCAATAGAAACGCATGATGGACTTTACTATTCTTGGTCTGACCTTGAGGCCGCTACTGCCAAGCTGGCGAATTTACTCAAGGCTCTTCAGCTTCCTGCTGGCTCAAGGGTTGCTGTCCAGGTTGAGAAATCCCCTGAGGCCCTCTTCTTGTATTTGGCTACCATTCGTGCGGGCTATGTCTATTTGCCTCTCAATACAGCCTATCAGTCTGCCGAGATCCAATATTTCCTGGAGAATGCGCAGCCCGCTGTAGTAGTTTGCAGTAGCAAGAATTTCTCCTGGGTATCGAAGGTAGCGGCGAAGGCTGGTACTAAGTATGTCTTTACGCTTGATGAAAACCGTACTGGCACATTGCTAGAGCGTGCAGGTGGCTTAAGCGATCAATTTAAAACGGTGCCAGCTAAAGACGATGATCTCGCCGCTATTCTGTATACCTCAGGCACTACTGGCCGTAGCAAGGGCGCAATGCTCACCCATAAAAACTTGGGAAGTAATGCGCAGGTCTTGCAGAAATTCTGGGGCTGGCAAAAAGGGGATGTGCTCTTGCATGCTTTGCCTATTTTTCATGTGCATGGTTTATTCGTTGCGGCGCATGGCGCATTAATTAATGGCAGCAAGATGATTTGGTTGCCACGCTTAGATACGGCGCAATTGATTCATCACATGCCAAAATCCACAGTCATGATGGGTGTTCCTACTTTTTATGTGCGCTTGTTAGCTGACAAGGGCTTTAATAAGAGGGTAACACGCAATATGCGTTTGTTCGTTTCTGGATCAGCTCCTTTATTAACCGAAACATTCAATACTTTTAAGCAAGTGATTGGTCAGCCAATTCTGGAGCGCTATGGCATGAGCGAGACAGTGATGTTGGTCTCTAATCCATACAAAGGCCCACGCGTAGGCGGTTCAGTAGGATTGCCATTACCAGGTGTCAAAGTCCGCGTGGTGAATGAAAACAATAAACCTTGTGGCGTTGATGACATTGGCAGCATTCAAGTGAAAGGCCCAAATGTATTTAAGGGCTACTGGCGTATGACTGAAAAGACTGCCGAAGAATTTACTAAAGACGGTTGGTTTAAGACGGGTGACGTTGGGCGTTGGGGTGGGGATGCTAATGGCGGCAAGGCCCCAAAAGACTATTTATGTATTGTTGGCCGTAGTAAAGACCTCATTATTTCTGGTGGTTACAACGTCTATCCAAAAGAGATTGAAGGCTTTATTGATGATATGGATGGCGTTGATGAGAGTGCAGTCATTGGGATTCCACATCCAGACTTTGGTGAGGCTGTGATGGCAGTTGTCGTGCCAAAGGCTGGTGCGAAGTTAAATTCTGCAGCAATGATTGCTACCTTAAAAACTCAGATTGCGAACTTTAAGATTCCGAAGCGTTTAGAAATTGTTGCTGACTTACCTCGTAATGCGATGGGTAAAGTACAAAAGAATATCTTGCGTCAGCAATATACGAGCTAGTTAAAAGCCGAATGCTTTGCGGCTTTCATTAAACATGAAGACAGCAAGGAAAAATAGCAGAATGCCGAAAACCCTTTTCAGCTGAGCGACATTGAGTTTTCTAGCCATCTTGGCGCCCCAGGGCGCAGTGAAGATACTGACTATGGCAATGCAAGCTACTGCGGGTAAGTAGACAAATCCGAGAGAGCCAGCTGGTAGATTTGGATTGCCCCAGCTGCCATATATGTAACCTAGAGTTGCTGCTACTGCAATCGGAAATCCCAGTCCTGATGACGTAGCCATTGCTGTGTGGGGTTTAACATTGCACCAGAGCATGAAGGGTACGGTGACAAATGCACCGCCCGCGCCAACAAGGCTAGAGAGCGCTCCAGCAAAAGTGGCAAAGCCAAAAAGCCCAAGTGGGGCCGGCAATTCTCGGCCAGCTTGAGGTTTCTTATTGATTAGCATCTGAATGGATGTGTAAACAAGAAAGATCGCGAAAAAGAGTGAAAGCCACGAAGTATTTAATGCTTCAAAAATTTCGCTGCCGCCAATCAGGCCGCCAATCACTAAGCCCGGACTCAGAGCTGCAACTAGTTTCCAATCAATAGAACCATGTTTATGGTGCGCCCAAATTGCGGACATAGATGTAAACAATATAGTCGCCATACCTGTAGCAATGGCCATATGCACAATCACCTGTTGACTAAATTCCAGGTGGTTGAAAACTAAGATCATGAATGGCACCAAAATCATGCCACCACCGATACCTAAAAGCCCTGCTAGAAATCCTGAGATGCCTCCACACAGCATGAGCATCAAGATATCGCTTAGTAACATGAATTCCCCGCCTTAGCCGCTAGGCCGTCATCCTGAACCCTAAGGTTCAAGGTGGAACGGCTACTCTGCTTCGGGTGCATTAAGCAATTCAGGGAGTAACCAAGTCTAAGTTGGCACTGTGAATCAGCGAAACGCTCACGCCCACAAGGTAAAGATCGTTCCGGATGCTTGCGCATCGGTTCAAGGAACTATTGGCCTTGGCGAGCCAGGCAGGGAAAGAGTTTGCATCAAAGCATCCACCTGATCTTCAAGATTATGAATTTCTGCTTGAAGTCTTGCGATCTCATCAGAGCTCACGTTAGAAGAGGGGCTTTGGTACGATTGTTTTTGTAGCTTAATGAGATCACCAGCAATTTTAAGTGCAGCCATCATGCTGGCACGCTCAATACTACGGTTACCACCGCTGATAGCGAGCTGAATTTGCTCATCAACCAATACGCATGCCTCACGCAGTAAAGGCTCGTGTTCTAAGCTTGTGGCAAGAGTAATCTTTTGCCCAGCTAGGGTTACTTCAATGCGTTGTTGGCTCACTATCATCCTCTGCGTTGGTGGGTGGAATAGCTACGCCAAGTAAGTTTAATTGGCGTCCATCACTTTGTTCTGGTAAGCGACTCAAAATATGCTGAATACGCTTTTGCGCACCCTCAATTTTGCCCTCAAGCTGAACCCGGTTCTGCGTTAAGTTTTGAACTGTCTCAGTAATGACTTGAACTTTATTAGTCAAGCGTTTTATAGACGCACTGATAGAATCGATTTGCGTATCGCTCAGATCAGGGGAGAAAGGGGTTTGCTCACTCATATTGGCATTGTAGCCTCAGGTAAAGCCTTGGGTAGGGAGAGCTGGTTTAGATCCCTATATTTGAATTCAGGGGTCTAAACCAAGCCAATCCAGAAATGATTAGTTGAAGCTATATTTCAGTGTTACGTAAACCGATCTAGGTTCGCTAGGGTAGTAGGAGTATTTGCTGGAAACATTGCTTGGCGCCGTTCCATAAGTTGCGTACTGTGCATTACCCACATTTTTTACAGTAAATCGAGCTTCGATTTTCTCGTATTTATAGGAGGTAAAAATGTCGCCGATTACATAGGATGGCATCACTGGGGAAGCGCTGTAGTAGCCTGGACCCGTATCGTAATGCTGGTTGCTCACGTAATTAACTACTCCACCAAAAGTCCAGTTTGGCGTGATGAGATAATTTGCCCTGGCATTAAGCAAGGTATCTGGGACCACGGGCATTGCGTTTCCAGCATAAGGCCCGTTAGCATAATATGACTTCTGATATTTACCGCCCCCTCCAATATTGAATGACGAGGTAATGTTGGAGGAAATATCAAACAAGATTCCGCCGCGATTGGTTTGATAAATGGAGTTGTAGTTATAGCCGGTTGTGGGGTTGTAGCTGATCTCATTTTGCGTCTTCGATTTGAAAATAGAAGACGTAATTTTAGAGTTCAATAGTGTCCAGTTGCCGCCAATCTCATAAGTCTGAGTAGTCTGCGGTTGCAAGATACCATTAAAGACTGTCGTTGTTGCGTAGTTAGGCGGCGGGCCATATGCAAATCCCCAGTATTCATCAATATTGGGGAATCTAAAAGATTGGTTCCACTTTATATACACTCGCTGTCCTACAGCATAGTTTGCATTTAAGGCAATATCTCCTGCATTAGCTGCGTATTGTTGAGTATTGTTAACCGTTCCATTGGCTGCACTGATTGAGGTATTAGTAGTGGAGGCTTGCTGAACCTGCCGACGAAACCCTCCGCTTGCCTCCAAAATTTTTCCTAGCGGTATTTTTTGCATTACATAGACGGAATTATTAATTTGAGTTGCGCTTTGTGAATCGTGAGTCAGATTGTTGTAATACGTGCCATATAGGTTGGCTTGAATAATTCCTTGAGATAGTGGGCTATAACTATTGCTGCCTGATTGATTTGCTTTTGAGAAATCGTATCCAATAATAGTAGTTCCTACTCCAGCAAAATTTGATTTAAGCCTGGGGGAAACGGCTAATTGCCAACCTTGCAACTTATTATTCATCGCGCTACCAGCTTGACCATCGCCTGCACTAGCATAATAATCTGCTTGCGGAGTGTAGTAAAAGGAAGTTTTATTGTTGTATGAGGTATCAAGCTCCGCTACAAAATTTTCGTTCAGGCTTTTTGTTAAGCCTTGCCTAAAGCCTAAATTATTAGTGGTTAAATTATTTCCAGCGTTTTGTGGACGCACTGAGAGTGGATTGCCGGAGCCAGCCAGACCTTCTACAGGGCTTGCTAACTGCGAGTTTGTATAGCCATAGTAGGCATCTATATATGCTCGGTCACCTCCACCTAAATCTTGCAAAATTTTTGCATCTACAGAATACGCATTCGCTGCTGTATTAGGTCGCCAGCCATTTGTATTGGAGGTATTTGCGCTTAGTTGATAAGTAGTTTTATCAACTGTGTTTCTGAAGATTGCATTGTTGATCGATGTTCCCCAGGTTCCATAGGTGGATGATGCTTGGTTAATATTTTTCTTGCCACCATTAGTGATGATGTTGATCACACCACCAACTGCCCCATTGCCGTATTGAACGCTAGCGCCACCTTGAAGAATTTCAATGCGTTCTATTGAGTCAATTGGGATAGTTGACCAGTCAACGTTTCCGGAGTCAATTGGATTGATTCTGATGCCATCAACTAAAACTGCGGTTGTACTATTACCTGTTGGCCCATAGCCACCCATATCTACTGAGGCATCTAAATTCAGTGTGCTTGAATTTAAACCACTTACCCGAAGCCCCCCAATCTGGGAAAGCACTTGAGGAATGGTGTTAGAGCTGGAGTTTTCGATCTCATCGCGCGTAATGACTTTGACATTCGCAGGAACTTCATTGAGGTTTTCTTGAAAGCGTGAACCAGTTACAACAACTACCGATTGAGAATTTTGTGCGAATGCGATGTTGGGGCTACTGAGTGAAAATAATGCGCCGCAAAGTAGGACGCTCTTTTTCTTGCTGAACTGCTGTTTCATAAAATACTTTCTGTGATCGAATGCCTAACTCACTTCCCCGTAAGCTGGGTCGAACAGAATTTCACGTGTAGGAGTTCGGGCGTCAATTGG
The DNA here is from genome assembly GCA_945864455.1 of Polynucleobacter meluiroseus. GTDB lineage: Bacteria > Pseudomonadota > Gammaproteobacteria > Burkholderiales > Burkholderiaceae > Polynucleobacter > Polynucleobacter meluiroseus_B. Next base: position 8,566 of record CAMBBT010000015.1, read on the forward strand.
GCGCAAGATCGCAGAATCAGGCGCTGTCATCGGCGCGCGAAGGTCCCCGTCCGCGAAATTCCACCTGTCTTGGCCGGTATCCGGGCTAGTAAATCTCAGAATCTGGCCTTCCCATGCGATTGACGCGCACAGTGGCTTTGTCAGATTCCTGACATCCTTTTTATAAAAGGTGCATTTACTTACCGTTGCGGGGGCAGCACACGTTTAGTGTTTCCCGTTTAACTTTATTGCACTGCAATAAAGCACCACGACATATCTATTCTAGCCTAATCACTCGATGAATTAGGGTTTTTATCTAGTTTTAAGATTAATAAAGATTACAATTGTTAGTCTTGGAGTAAAGATTCATGACAGCATTAGATAGGCACCCCGAAAAAAACCTGATTCGCCTTCAGTTGAGCCAAAACTCAGTCTTAAAAAGCTTGGATCAGGATGCGATGGCAGATTTGGAGCGCCATTTAGAGATCTCAGACCTCAGAAAATCAGAAATCGTGCTGCATCAAGGCGATCACCAAATGGAACAATACTTTGTTTTAGATGGGATTCTGAAGCGCACTGTGTCCAGTGCTGACGCTAAAGAAATGATCCTGCGTTTTGCCATTGAAAAAGATATTGAGACTAGCTATGCTGCTTGGCGCTTAAAGACTGCCGCCCCCTATAGCATCGCCAGTGTCACCAAAGCCCGTGTAGCCCGGATGCCCCTCAAAAAATGGGCCGAATTCCTAGAGCAACATCAGTCCCTCAAAGAAAGCTTTGAGCTTGAAGTCATGCGACTCATGAGCGAGATCATGGCCCATACCATTACCTTGCACATGCTAGATGCCCCAGGCCGGGTAGAGCGTTTCCTGCGTAAATATGAAGACTTATTTGAGCTACTTCCCAAAAAGGAGCTAGCCTCCTATCTCAACCTCTCTCCGGAGACCTTGAGTCGCCTCAAAACAAAACATAAAGAGCTTTTTATATAGTTTTTATGGGTTTGGGCCTCTTGAATTAGGGGGAAATTGACCGAAGTCAATGATGAACTGCTACCCCGAGCCTAATATTCACCTCTGCCTAAGGGGGGACTAATACTCGTAGTGCAATTAATAACTTTATTGGAGAAGCTAGCGAAAGCTAAATTGCATAGCCCAATCACTCATTGGTGACCTGCAATTGATATCAAAATTCTATGACAACAGATAACCAAAACACACAATTAACCGATGGCTTTCATCTCGTCATTGATGCTTTAAAGGCAAATGATCTCAATACCATTTTCGGTCTAGTTGGTATTCCAATTACTGACTTATGTCGTTTGGCACAGGCAGAAGGTATCCGTTTTATTGGTTTCCGTCATGAGCAACATGCTGGTAACGCTGCTGCAATTGCTGGTTACATGACACAACAGCCTGGTATTTGTATGACTGTTTCTGCACCAGGTTTCTTAAATGGTTTAACAGCATTAGCAAATGCCACTGTGAACTGTTTCCCAATGATTTTGATTTCTGGCTCAAGTGAGCGTGAGATCGTTGACTTGCAGCAGGGTGACTACGAAGAGATGGATCAGCTCAATGCAGCTAAGCCCTATTGCAAAGCGGCATACCGCATCAATCACATTGAAGATATTGGTATTGGTTTTGCCCGCGCTATTCGTGCAGCAGTTTCTGGTCGCCCAGGTGGAGTGTATTTAGACTTGCCAGCGCAGTTGCTTGCTCAAACTATGCCAGTTGAAGAAGCTAAGAAATCGATTTTCAAAGTTATTGATCCAGTGCCACGCCAGATCCCAGCGGCTGATGCAGTAGCACGTGCATTAGACGTACTTAAGGGTGCTAAACGCCCATTGATTCTCTTGGGCAAAGGCGCTGCTTATGCACAAGCAGATAAAGAGATCCGTGACTTGATCGAGAAGTCGGGTATTCCTTACTTGCCAATGTCGATGGCAAAAGGTTTATTGCCAGATGATCATCCCCAAACTGCATCGCCCGCTCGCTCATTTGTTTTGGCAGAGGCTGACACAGTCTTATTAATTGGCGCCCGCTTGAACTGGTTATTGGCTCATGGAAAGGGCAAGACCTGGGGCAAGGAGCCTAAGAAATTTATTCAGATCGATATTCAGGCAAACGAAGTTGATAGCAACGTACAAATTGCCGCACCGTTGATTGGTGATATTGGTTCATGCGTTGGTGAACTCTTGAAGGGCATTTCTGCTATTCCTAAGCCAAGCGCTGAATGGCTTGTAGCGATTGCTGAGAAAAAAGATAAGAACATGGCGAAGATGGCAGAAACACTTGCCAAAGAAGTAAGTCCAATGAACTTCCATGGGGCATTACGTGCGATTCGTGATGTGATCAAGAAGAACCCCGATGTGAACTTAGTAAACGAGGGTGCAAACACGCTGGACTTCTGCCGTGCGATTGTGAATATGTATAAACCTCGTAAGCGTTTTGACTCCGGTACCTGGGGCATCATGGGTATTGGTATGGGCTATGCAATTGGCGCGTCAGTGATCAGTGACTTGCCAACTGTTGCCGTCGAGGGCGATAGCGCATTTGGCTTTAGCGGCATGGAGTTAGAAACTATTTGCCGTTATAACTTGCCAATTACTACAGTTGTTTTCAATAACAACGGCGTATACCGTGGCACCGACGTAAACCCAACTGGCGGTGCTGATGTTGCTCCGACCGTATTCGTAAAAAATGCACGTTACGACAAGATGATCGAAGCATTTGGTGGGGTAGGTTATTACGTGACTACTCCAGCAGAATTAGAGGCAGCGTTAACAGAAGCGATTGCTGCTGGTAAACCAGCCCTCATCAATGCTGTTATTGATGAATCCGCAGGTACTGAGAGTGGACGTTTGACCAACTTGAACCCATCCACTGCGGCTGGAAAGAAATAAGCAGCGATTAGAAATTAAAAGCAAAAGTGAACATTTTTTTAGATTAAATTAAGTAGCGAATAAGAAACACTCAAGGAGAAACAAACATGACTAAACCATTAGACGGGATTCGTATTATTGACTTCACCCACGTACAAGCAGGTCCTGCATGCACTCAATTATTGGGATTTTATGGAGCTGATGTGATTAAGGTTGAGCGTCCAGGTTCTGGCGACGTTACTCGTAGTCAATTACGTGATATTCCAGGCGCCGATGCTTTGTACTTCACGATGCTCAACGGTAACAAGCGTTCCTTGACGCTCGATACTAAGACTCAAGAAGGTAAGGAAGTATTAGAAAAGATGATCAAAGTTTCCGATGTCATGGTGGAGAACTTTGGTCCTGGCGCTTTAGATCGTATGGGTTTCTCTTGGAAGCGTATTCAAGAACTCAATCCAAAAATGATTTTGGCATCAGTAAAAGGTTTTAGCGATGGCCACTCATATGAAGACTTAAAAGTGTATGAGAACGTTGCGCAGTGTGCCGGTGGCGCTGCTTCAACAACTGGTTTCTGGGATGGTCCTCCTACAGTTTCTGGCGCAGCTTTGGGCGACTCTAATACCGGTATGCATTTAGCAATTGGTATTCTGACTGCCTTGATGCAACGTCAAAAAACTGGTAAAGGTCAAAAGGTTTCTTGCTCAATGCAAGATGCAGTATTGAACTTATGCCGGGTAAAGTTACGCGACCAACAACGTTTGGATAAGATTGGTTACTTAGAAGAGTATCCACAGTATCCACATGGCACGTTCACTGATGTAGTTCCACGCGGCGGTAACGCTGGTGGCGGCGGTCAGCCAGGTTGGGTATTGAAGTGTAAGGGTTGGGAAACTGATCCAAACGCTTACATCTATTTCACGATTCAGGGTCACGCTTGGGAGCCAATTACCACTGCTTTGGGCAAACCAGAGTGGGCAACAGATCCAGCTTATATGACTGCTGAAGCGCGTCAAGACAAGATTTTTGACATTTTCGCAACCATTGAAGATTGGCTCAAAGATAAGACTAAGTACGAAGCTGTGGATATTCTGCGTAAGTTTGATATTCCATGTGCCCCAGTTCTCTCTATGAAAGAACTGGCTGCTTCACCTGATCTTCGTAAGAGTGGCTCAATCGTTGAAGTAGATCACAAAGTACGCGGCAAGTACTTGACTATCGGCAGCCCAATCAAGTTCTCTGATTTGGAAGTTGAAGTAAAGCCATCTCCAGTATTAGGCGAGCACACTGATGAAGTGTTGGCTGACCTTGGCTACAGCACTGATGACATTGCTAAGTTGCATACAGCTAAAGCAGTTTAATCACGATCATTAGTTGCTATTATTTTGAAGGCGCTCCTGGTGGGCGCTTTTTTTATTTCCCTAACGGAAAACAAAAATGACATACCTTAACTGCTATAGACTAAGCATATGAATACCAATATTGATTTAAACCAGTTGATAGGGTGTGTCGGGGATGCAATCATTGTTGTCGATGCACATGAAAAAATTGTTTTGTGGAATCCTGCTGCTACTCGTATCTTTGGTTACTCGCAAGAAGAGGCTTTAGGTAGTACCTTAGATTTAATTATTCCAGAGCGCCAACGTCATCTGCATAACGAGGGCTGCCGCAAGTCCATGGAAACGGGGATCACTCGTTATGGCGCGTCATTGCTCAAGGTGCCGGCTCTCCATAAGAGTGGCAGCATGCTTTCAATAGCGTTTACGGTAGGCATGCTGTTTGATGAGCATCAGAAGGTCAATGGAATCGTGGCCCTCATTCGGGATGAGACTGAACGCTATGCGCAGGAGAAGGCGCTCAAACAGCGTATTGCCGATCTTGAAGCTCCCCATTCCTAGTCTCCTATAGCTCTAATTCAGGTTTAAGAAGGGTACGTGCCCAAAAATTAAGCACACTCTATTCTCCCCTTTTTCTCGCTGGTAAAATTATTGCAATTCAAAATTCTCATTCTGATCAGGACTTAAACCATGGCAAAAGCACTAGACGGGGTCAAAATCCTCGACTTTACGCACGTTCAATCTGGACCAACCTGCACACAGTTGCTCGCTTGGTTTGGTGCAGATGTGATCAAGGTAGAAAAATCTGGCGAGGGTGATGCAACGCGCGGTCAACTGCGCGATATTCCAGACGCGGATAGCTTGTATTTCACTATGTTGAACCATAACAAGCGTTCGATTACTGTTAATACTAAAACCCCAAAGGGAAAAGAAATTTTAGAGCGTCTCATCAAAGAGTGTGACGTGTTAGTAGAAAACTTTGCACCAGGCGCACTCGATCGTATGGGATTTTCTTGGGAGCGCATTCAAGAACTCAACCCCATGATGATCATGGCTTCTGTCAAAGGTTTTGGCCCTGGCCCTTATGAAGATTGCAAGGTGTATGAGAACGTCGCGCAATGCGCTGGTGGATCTGCATCAACCACTGGTTTTGATGATGGTCCCCCTATGGTAACTGGAGCACAAATTGGTGATAGCGGAACCGGTCTGCATTTAGCTCTGGGCATTGTGACGGCACTCTATCAACGGACACATTCTGGTCGTGGTCAAAAAGTCTTGGCAGCCATGCAAGACGCGGTATTGAACTTATGCCGCGTGAAGTTGCGTGATCAACAGCGCCTTGATCGTCTTGGCCTGATGCAAGAGTACCCGCAGTTTCCGAACGGTGAATTCGGCGATGCTGTTCCCCGTGCTGGCAATGCCTCTGGTGGTGGTCAGCCAGGCTGGATTGTGAAATGCAAAGGTTGGGAAACGGATCCTAATTCCTATATTTACGTAGTGGTCCAGGCCCCTGTATGGGAAGCTATTTGTAAAGTCATTGGTCGTGAAGATTGGATTTCTGATATTCGTTTTGCATCGCCAATGGCGCGATTACCCCATTTGATGGAGATCTTTGGTGAGATCGAAAAATGGACGATGACCAAAAGTAAGTTTGAAGTCATGGATATCTTGAACAAGTACGACGTTCCATGTGGCCCGATTCTGTCCATGAAAGAAATTGCCGAAGAGCCCGCACTCCGTGCTACGGGTACAGTAGTTGAAGTAGATCACCCCATTCGAGGCAAGTACCTCACTGTAGGCAATCCAATTAAGATGTCTGATAGCTCAACAGAAGTGACGCGTTCACCGCTACTTGGTGAGCACACCGATGAGATTCTTCATGAATTAGGGTATTCCAATGATGAGTTGATTTCTCTTCGTCACGATAAGGTGATCTAAGATGCGGATTGCGTTAATTGGGAGTGCGGATTTTGGCAAGGCTGCTTTAGAGGCTTTTTTAGATCGTGGTGACGAAGTGGTTGCTGTTTTTTGTCCACCCGATAATCCCAAATCGACTAAACCTGAAGTGCTGAAAGAGGCGGCACTGGCACGAGGTCTCAGTGCTTTGCAATTCTCTACCCTCAAAGGACCTGAGGCCGCTCAGGCTATGATTGATAGTAATGCCGACATCTGTGTGATGGCCTATGTGCTGCAGTTTGTACCGCAAGAGCTCTGTAAGATTCCTAAGCACGGCACGATCCAATATCACCCATCCTTACTGCCAAAATATCGCGGCCCCAGTGCGATTAACTGGGCGATTGCATTGGGAGAAGAAAAAACTGGCTTAACGATCTTCCGTCCATCTGATGGCTTAGATGAGGGCAAAGTGATTTTGCAAAAAGAAGTAGTGATTGGACCAAATGACACTTTGGGCAAGATCTACTTTGACCATCTTTTCCCGATTGGCGTGAAAGCCCTGATGGAGGCTGCAGACTTAGTGGTTGCGGGCAAGCATCAAGAACTCGTTCAAGATGAATCTAAGGCTAACTACGAAGGTTGGTTTGGTGTCGATGCTGCGCAGATTCATTGGGCGACACATATCAGTCAAATCTACAATCTGATTCGCGCATGCAACCCAGCTCCCGGAGCTTGGACAAAGTTTGGCGAGCAAAAGGTCCAAATCTACGATTGTCATAAACATGTAGCCGCTACCTTTGGTGCGGTTAAAGGCAAGCCCGGTGAAATCACGCAAATCACTTTAGATTCATTCTTTATCGCCTGCTATGGCGGACAGATTGAAGTCCTCAAAGCTAAGGGTGCTGCAGGCAAGGTAAGTGGTGCTGATTTGGCTAAAGAGTTGAACTTAGAGGTGGGCAAGTTCTTCGCCATCTAAGTATTAACTGAGGATTAAATCTCTAAGTTATCAATCAAGCGTGTTTTACCAATCTTGGCCGCCGTGAGAATCACGAGTGGCTCACCAGTATGCAAGCTTTCATTAGAAGCTGGGGCCAAATCACTTTGTTTACGAATAGCGATGTAGTCTGGCTGCCAGCCGCGTCCTACAAGTGTAGCCACTGCTTTTTTTTCAATCTCAGAGAGTGACGCTTCATTTCGTTCTTTCAATTGAAGAACTTGTTCGCGTACTTCCTTAAGCGCTCTTTGCAGTTGGGGTGCCTCTACACGTTCTTCAGTTGAGAGGTAGCCATTGCGGGAGGAGAGGGCTAAACCATCATCAGCACGAATGGTTTCACCAGGAATGATATCTACTGGTATTGCAAACTGTTTAGCCATTTGGCGAATAATCATCAATTGTTGATAGTCTTTTTTCCCAAATACGGCAACCTTAGGTTGTACGCAAGAAAAAAGTTTTAATACAACCGTGCAAACACCTTTAAAGAATCCAGGGCGGAATTCACCTTCAAGGATATCGCCGAGTTGTTGGGGTGGGTCCACCCGATACTCCTGTGGCTGCGGGTAGAGGTCACGCTCAGTAGGTGCAAACAGAATATAGACACCTTCTTTTTCTAGCTTCTCGATATCCGCTTGCATGGTGCGGGGGTAGCTATCAAAGTCTTCATTGGGACCAAATTGCAAGCGATTCACAAAGATACTGGCTACTACTGGGTCGCCATGTTGTCTCGCTAGACGCATGAGTGATAAATGACCCTCATGCAAGTTCCCCATGGTTGGTACAAATGAGGAACGGTTTTGACCGCGCAAGTGGTCACGCAACTCCTGAATATCACTAATGATTTTCATGCAACAGGAGTATAGGCAAGGCGAACGTAAATTGGTGCATAGGACTCGGCCTGTGTAATCTCTACCAAAGCTTCGCGTGATAGCTCGAGCATTGCAATGAAGTTGACAATCACTACTGAGACGCCGCCACCCGATTTAATAGCGTCTTCAAATAGCTCGCCAAACTCTATAAAGCGGGTACTTTGAAGGCGACGCAAAATCCGTGTCATGAAGTCACGGACAGATAATTGTTCGCGAGTAATGGTGTGGTGCTGATTGAGTTTAGCGCGATGCAGGACATCACGCCAGGCCATTTGTAGATCATCCAAATTCACTTCCGGCCAAGTAATGGCAATGGTAGTGTCTACAAAGCCATGTGCTATTTGGAAGTCACGTCCTTGTTGTGGAATTTGGTCAAGCTCTTGAGCAGCAAGCTTCATGCGCTCATATTCTAATAGGCGACGCACCAATTCTGCACGTGGATCATCTACTTCCTCTTCGCTATCTGCCTTCTTCATTGGCAATAGCATGCGCGATTTAATCTCGATCAACATCGCTGCCATCAATAAATACTCAGCAGCAAGTTCAAGGTTAGTATGGCGAATTTGATCGATATAGCTCAGGTATTGCTGAGTAACCTGCGCCATTGGAATATCAAGTACATTGAAATTCTGCTTACGGATGAGATAAAGCAAAAGATCTAGTGGGCCTTCAAACGCCTCTAGAAAAACTTCTAGAGCATCTGGTGGAATATAAAGATCAGTCGGTAATTTAAATAATGGCTCGCCATACAGTTTGGCAAACGCTTCCGACATCCCATCAGTGACTGACGGGGTGCTATCTAGTAAATCAGATATTGGCTGAGTGTTTGGCTCAGTTCTCGGCTCAGTCATTCGAGTAAACGTAAGCGCGTTGTTTTAATTTGGCGGCTTTTGCGCGGCGCTGATCTTCAACAGTAAGAGGTTCTTTGTCCCACAGCAGTGCGCGACCAGCCTGTTGGCCTGCCTCGAGATCGGGCTTCTCAGATTTAAGCTCATTTAAGAACTGGGTGATTTCGGACTGATATCTTGCCATGGTATTTCCTAAAATAGTCAATAAATTCAATGACTTAAAGTGTTTATTCCAAAAGTCATCTGGGGACTACACCCGCCATTATAGGTGCTTTTTAGGGCTATTTTTACAAGTTTGCTGCTAGCAAAGCCTCAATTTGAGGGGCTTCGACCCGGGTCATCAGATGCCGATAAGCCTTGATTGGATTCTTACTAGAAAGCGGGGTGTTGATATCACTCCAAGATTGCGGAGCGATGGAGAGAAACTCTTCTACACCACTAGCAACTTGCGGAATAATCGGCTTGAGATAAAGACTGAGCATGCGGAAAGCTTCTAAGGTAACGCTACAAACTTGCTGCAAATCCGCCTCCCGAGCTAGATCTTTCGCAATTTCCCAAGGCTTATTCTCATCTACGAAACTATTGACCTTGTCAGCGAGATCCATGATGGTACGTAAAGCCTTCGCATATTCGCGCGCTTCATAAAGCGCTGCAATTTTTTCACTTGAGGCAGAAATTTCTTTGAGTAGGGCATTGTTCATGGCTTCATCAGATACCACACCGCCAAAACGCTTTACTAAAAATCCTGCGCTGCGACTTGCAATATTGATGTACTTACCTAATAAATCGCTATTCACTCGCGCGACAAAGTCTTGTAGATTTAAATCTAAATCCTCCATACTGTCATTGAGCTTTGTAGCGAAGTAATAGCGGAACCATTCAGGATTGAAGCCACACTTAATCACGCTATTGGCAGAAATCAAGGTGCCACGTGATTTACTCATCTTCTCACCGTCAACAGTTAAGAAACCGTGAGCAAACACATTAGTTGGCGTGCGATAACCTGCAAATTTGAGAGTAGCAGGCCAGAACAAGGTATGAAAATATAAAATATCTTTACCAATGAAATGGTATTGCTCGGTAGTGGTATCTGGTTTGACCCATTCATCGAAGTTCAGACCTTTAGCCTCACAGTAATTGAGAAAGCTAGCGTAGTAGCCAATGGGGGCATCAAGCCAGACATAAAAGTACTTACCTGGGGCATCAGGGATCTCAAAGCCAAAATAGGGAGCGTCACGGGAGATATCCCAGTCACTCAGCTTGCTTTCACCTGGTTGGCCTACCCACTCTTTCATCTTATTGCGTGCTTCAGGTTGCAGCGGTGTTTTGACTTGGGTCCACTCGCGCAAGAAAGATTCACAACGAGTGTCAGACAGCTTAAAGAAGTAGTGATCAGAGATTTTTTTGATCGGTGTAGCACCGCTCACTACTGAGACAGGATTCTTCAGATCAGTAGGTAAATAGGTAGCACCGCATTTTTCACAGTTGTCACCATATTGATCCTTAGCGCCACACTTGGGGCACTCGCCTTTGATGAAACGATCCGGCAAGAACATTTCTTTGACTGGGTCATAAGCTTGTTCAATCGCACGCTTTTCTATCAAGCCAGCATCCCGTAATTTCAGGTAGATACTTTGTGAGAGCTTTTCATTCTCTGGGCTGTCGGTGGTGTAGTAGTTGTCAAATGAAATCAGGAAGTTATCAAAGTCGCGCTTATGCTCTTTCCAAACATTAGCGATCAACTCCTTTGGAGTGATCCCTTCTTTTTCTGCGCGCAACATGATGGGGGTGCCGTGGGTATCGTCAGCGCCAACGTAATGCACTTCATGGCCACGCATCCGCTGAAAGCGGACCCAAATATCAGTTTGCACATATTCCACCAAATGGCCAATATGGATCTGACCATTGGCATACGGTAAGGCGGAAGTGACAAGAAGGCGACGCTGGGAGCTGCTCATGTAATGCGGACTTAAATAAGAAGGTTAAATTAGGGATAATGCTCAATTATGCTAGCTTGTGCAGTGATTTTAGTCTGCGGTTAAAGTAAACACCGCGAAGTATCCAATTTCTCCTTGATTCAGAAAGCATTTCATGGCCGCAAAGCCCAATATTAAGATGTCTAGTGCCTCCGTGCCTTTGGTGCACGAGGTCGAGGTATTAGATGAGGCGGGCAGGAAAAAGCTGACCCACATCCCTGGAGAGCGCTCATTAACCATTTATTTGGATAAGCGTGAGGTTGTTACTTTAATGACCCTAGGCAGCGCTCCTGAAGCCTTGGTATTAGGCTATTTGCGTAATCAGCGTTTAGTGGAGTCTCCGGACGATATCGAGAGCATCCAGGTTGATTGGGAGACAGATTCTGCTGCCGTCAAAACTCGCCGCAGCACGGTCGACATTGATGCCTTGACGAGTAAGCGGGTTGTCACCACTGGTTGCGGTCAGGGCACTATGTTTGGTGGCTTGATGGAAGAGATATCTGCGATCACTCTTCCGGATGGACCCCAACTTTCTCAAGAGGCAATCGTCGCCTTAATTGACTCTATTCGCATTCACGATTCGATTTACAAGAGGTCTGGCTCAGTTCATGCCTGCGCTGTATTTGAGAGGGCGGGCGATGATGGGGTGAAGCTTCTCCACTTTATTGAAGATGTAGGGCGCCATAATGCGGTCGACTCGATTTCTGGCTTGATGTGGTTGGCCAATAAACCCGGTAAAGATTTGATCTTCTTCACTACCGGGCGCCTCACCTCTGAGATGGTGATTAAGGGAGCTCAGATGGGCGTACCTTTTCTCTTAACCCGCTCGGGTGTGACTCTCATGGGTCTGGATCTAGCCCGCAAAACCAATCTCACCATCCTGTCTCGTTGCTCCGGCAAACACTTTGAGATCTATAACGCCCCTGAGCGAGTGATTTTTACCAAAATCAGCTAATTTTTAGTGCTCAGAACCCGATAAATGGTGGGTAAGGACTGCGAAGGTTTTACAATTCGGCCATGACTATTAAATCTGACCACTGGATCCGTCGCATGGGCGAGCAAGGCATGATCAACCCATTCGAGCCTGGACAAATTCGCCAAGACGCTGCTGGCAACAAAATCGTAAGTTATGGCACTTCAAGCTATGGCTACGACATTCGTTGCGCAGATGAATTTAAAATCTTCACAAACATCAACAGCACCATTGTTGACCCGAAGAATTTTGATGAACAATCTTTCGTAGATTTCAGGGGTGATGTTTGTATCATTCCACCGAATTCATTTGCCTTAGCAAGAACTGTTGAGTATTTCAAGATTCCACGTAGCGTGTTAACTATTTGCGTTGGCAAAAGTACCTATGCCCGTTGCGGCATCATTGTGAATGTCACCCCATTTGAACCTGAATGGGAAGGTTATGTCACTTTGGAGTTTTCTAACACCACACCATTACCTGCAAAGATTTATGCTGGCGAAGGATGCGCCCAAGTTCTCTTTTTTGAGAGCGATGAAGTATGCGGCACATCTTATAAAGATCGTGGTGGTAAGTATCAAGGTCAGCAGGGCGTGACCCTGCCTAAGACTTAATTTTTCCTGTATTCAAATTCTAGTTCGCGAAACTAAAGGGCAGCCATGAAATTTCGTTTCCCAATTATCATTATTGATGAGGACTTTCGTTCCGAAAACATTTCGGGTTCGGGTATTCGCGATCTGGCAGAGGCCATTGAACAAGAGGGTATGGAGGTTATCGGCTTAACTAGCTATGGTGATCTCACCTCTTTTGCGCAACAAGCTTCCCGTGCATCTAGCTTTATCGTTTCGATTGATGATGAAGAGTTTGACTCTGATTCCGAAGATCATGATCTTCCCGCCTTGAATAACTTGCGTGCCTTCATTACAGAAGTCCGGAAGCGTAATGAAGATATCCCCATCTTCTTATATGGCGAAACCCGTACTTCACGTCATATGCCTAATGACATCTTGCGTGAGTTGCATGGCTTCATTCATATGAATGAAGACACCCCAGAGTTTGTAGCACGTCATATTATTCGTGAAGCAAAGGTCTATCTCGATTCATTGGCGCCACCATTCTTCCGTGCGCTAACTAATTATGCTTCTGAAGGTTCTTATTCTTGGCATTGTCCTGGGCACTCTGGTGGAGTTGCCTTCTTAAAGAGCCCAGTAGGCCGCATGTTTCATCAATTCTTTGGTGAGAACATGCTGCGTGCCGACGTTTGCAATGCCGTGGAAGAGTTGGGCCAACTGCTAGATCATACTGGCCCTGTACTCCAGAGCGAGCGTAACGCTGCCCGCATCTTTAATGCGGACCATTTATTTTTTGTTACCAACGGCACATCTACATCTAATAAAATTGTTTGGCACTCTACCGTTGCTCCTGGCGATGTCGTAGTGGTAGACCGCAATTGCCATAAGTCAGTGATTCATTCGATCATTATGATGGGTGCGATCCCCATTTTCTTAATGCCAACTCGTAATCACCTTGGCATTATTGGACC
>CAMBBT010000016.1 GCA_945864455.1 Polynucleobacter meluiroseus
AAGATTGTCAATGAATACAAAGAAGTGATGTCAGAGATCTCTGACTTGTTAGATTTGTTAGCAAAGCCAGAGCGCGTCACCTCTGTGATTGAAAGCGAACTCAAAGAAGTCCAAGCAGAGTTTGGTAAAGCAGGCGGTGATAGTGGTCGCCGTTCATTTATTGAAATGAATGCCACCGAACTCTTCACGGAAGATTTGATCACGCCGCAAGATATGGTGGTCACACTTTCACATACTGGTTACATGAAGAGTCAGCCACTCAGTGAATACCGCGCCCAAAAACGCGGTGGTCGCGGCAAGCAAGCTGCTGCTACTAAGGATGAAGATTGGATCGATACTTTATTCGTAGCCAATACTCATGACGCTATCCTGTGCTTCTCTGATCGTGGCCGCATGTATTGGTTAAAAGTCTGGGAAGTGCCGCAAGGTAGCCGTACTTCACGTGGCAAGCCAATCGTTAATATGTTCCCGTTGATTGAAGGTGAAAAAATTACTGTCATTCTCCCAATCAAGGGATATCAGGATGATCAGTATGTCTTTATGGCAACCAGCTTAGGTACCGTGAAGAAGACCCGTTTGTCTGACTTCTCCAATCCTCGCAAAGCCGGCATTATTGCTGTTGACTTAAATGAGGGTGACTTCTTGGTTGGGGCCGCGATTACTGATGGCCAGCACGATGTGATGTTGTTCTCTGATGCAGGCAAGGCAGTGCGCTTTGATGAGAATGACGTCCGTCCAATGGGTCGTACTGCTCGTGGCGTGCGTGGCATGAACTTAGGCGCTGGTCATCAAGTGATTGCAATGCTGGTTGCGCCAGCAGAAGCTGAAGGCGTGCATACTGCAGTAGTGGATGCGAATGGGATTGCGATTCCAAGTAGCGTATTAACAGCCACGGAGAATGGTTATGGCAAGCGCACTCCAATTGCGGAGTACACGCGTCATGGTCGTGGCACTAAGGGCATGATTGCGATTCAGACGAGTGAGCGTAATGGCAAGGTCGTTGCTGCTGCATTGGTATCACCAGAAGATCAAATTATGTTGATCACTACTGGCGGTGTTTTAGTGCGCACCCGCGTTTCTGAAATCCGTGAGATGGGCCGCGCAACTCAAGGCGTGACCTTGATCAACGTTGATGAAGGTACACGTCTTTCTGGTTTACAACGGATTGCTGAAAGCGATTCGGATGATGAGGGTGATGAAGTAGAAGAGGGTGATGCATCTGCTGATCCAGCAACCGATTCCACTTCTGATGCGGCAGGTGACGCGTAAGGCGTCACCACTACATTAGCTAACACGATGAGCTTTGACCACCGCATCTTCAATTTCGCTGCGGGGCCGGCCACTTTGCCTGAAGAGGTATTAAAGCAGGCTGCTGATGAAATGCTCAATTGGCGTGGGCTTGGCACCAGCGTGATGGAGATTAGCCATCGCAGTAAAGAATTCATGGAAGTGTATGAAGAGGTAGTGCAGGATCTGCGGACCTTGATGAATATTCCGAGTAATTATGAAATCTTGCTTTTACAGGGTGGCGGCCTTGGGCAAAATGCGGCTATTCCAATGAACCTCATGCCTTTGGCTAAGAATGGCCCTAAGGCGGATTACATTGTGACTGGCATCTGGTCAGAAAAATCGTATAAAGAAGCACAGAAGTACGGTATAGCAAACCTAGCTGCATCTTCTGCTGCAGAAAAGTTCAATACGATTCCTCCAAGAGATACTTGGAAGCTATCAAGTGATGCCGCTTATGTCCTCTACTGTGCCAATGAGACGATTGGCGGTGTTGAGTTCCCAGATGTGCCCAATGTCGGTAAGACTTGTTTGGTCGCAGATATTTCTAGTAACTTCCTATCTAAAGACATGGATGTTACTCAGTGTGGTGTCTGGTTCGGTGGAGTACAGAAAAATATCGGCCCAGCGGGTGTGACCGTTGTGATTGTCCGCAAAGACTTAATCGGTCACAGCATGGGCATCACCCCATTGATTTGGGACTGGTCTGTCCAGGCTGGCACCCAATCGATGATCAATACGCCACCTACTTTCTCAATTTATATGGCTGGCCTAGGATTTAAGTGGCTTCTTAAGCAGGGCGGTGTTAAGGTTATTGAAAAGCGTAACCAAGAAAAAGCCGACTTGCTCTATCAGTTCTTAGATCAAAGTAGCTTGTATGAGAATCGGGTTGAAAAACAGTACCGTTCTCGTATGAATGTGACTTTTTTCTTAAAAGATGAGTCTTTGAATGCGAAGTTTTTGGCGCAATCAAGTGCTGCGGGTTTAGTTGCTTTGCGTGGTCATAAAGCTGCAGGTGGTATGCGCGCAAGTATTTACAACGCAATGCCCATAAAGGGTGTTAAAGCTTTAATTGAATTTATGCGTGATTTTGAAAGGCGGGCTTAATGAGTACTGAAGAACAGCGCTTAGCTCCCCTGCGAGAAAAAATCGATGCATTGGATGCAGAGATTTTGGATTTATTGACGCAGCGTGCTAAAGCAGCGCAAGAAGTTGGACATGTTAAAGGTGGCTTCTCATCCCCAGTATTTCGTCCTGAGCGTGAGCGCCAAGTTGTTGCTCGTTTACAAGAAAGTAATACTGGACCTTTATTGCCAGATGGTATTGCAGCCATTTGGCGTGAGGTCATGTCTGCTTGCAGAGCCTTGGAGGCTCGTCAAACGATTGCTTATTTAGGGCCAGCAGGCACCTTCTCCGAACAAGCTGCCCAAACGTATTTCGGTCACTCGATTGCTGGATTGCCTTGTGCAAGTCTAGATGAAGTCTTTAAATCAGTAGAGAAGGGCGCTGCGCAATATGGTGTGGTGCCGGTTGAGAACTCTAGCGAAGGCGCGATCTCACGTACTTTGGATTTACTCTTAGATTCTTCAATGCGCATTAGCGGCGAAGTGGTGTTACCGATTCATCATCACCTCTTAACTAAGAGTGGGAACTTAGATGGCGTTACAACGGTTTGCGCTCATGCACAAGCATTGGCGCAGTGCCAACAATGGTTAAGCCTGCATGCCCCAAACTTAAAGCGCCAAGCAGTGAGTAGTAATGCTGAGGCTGCACGTTTAGCGGCAAATGATCCGTCTTTAGCTGCCATCGCTGGCGATCCAGCGCAAGAGGCTTATGGTTTACAGGCTGTCGCTGCACAGATTCAGGATGACCCCCATAACCGCACTCGCTTTGTTGTTGTAGGTGCTTACGAATGCCAACCAACAGGCAAAGATCAAACCTCTTTAGTTTTATCGATCGACAACCAGCCAGGCGCTGTGCATCGTTTACTGGCGCCTTTGGCAAAACATGGGGTGTCGATGAACCGTTTCGAGTCACGACCTGCCCGTAAAGGGACCTGGGAATATCACTTCTATATTGATATTGCTGGTCATGCGGAGGATGCCAAAGTCGTGAAGGCCTTAGAGGAATTAAAAGCAATTGCAGCGTTCTATAAGAACTTGGGTTCTTATCCTCACTCAGCCTGAGCTTTAGAAGATTAATTAGTCAACACACCTGTAAATAAATTAGTAAGCCTACGAATGACTTCCAAGATTGGTCTAAAACATATTCACGCTATTGCACCTTATGTTGGTGGTCGCCCCATCAGTGAAGTGGCACGCGAGTACGGTTTAGATGAAAGCAAGATTGTGAAACTGGCTTCCAATGAGAATCCATTGGGAATGCCAAAATCTGCCCAAGATGCCATGCTCAAGGCTGCTAGCGATTTGGGTCGCTATCCAGACTCCAATGGCTTTGAATTAAAGAAAGTATTGTCTGAGAGCTTAGGCGTTCCAAGTGATTGGATTACGCTAGGTAATGGTAGTAATGACATCTTAGAGTTGGCTGCGCGTGCAGTTGCACAAGCCGGCGATGAAATCTTTTTCTCTAAACATGCCTTTGCTGTTTATCCTCTTGTTACTCAAGCTGTTGGTGCTAAAGCAGTCGAAGTAGCGCCTACTGATAGTTATGGCCATGACCTGCCGGCGATGTTGGCTGCGATCAAAGCAGCAGGTGATAAGGCGAAGTTAGTGTTTGTCGCAAACCCAAATAATCCAACAGGTAGTTATCTTAGTCCTAAAGCAATTGAAAGTTTTTTGATGGCAGTGCCATCAGATGTTGTGGTGGTCTTAGATGAGGCTTATAACGAATATCTCACTCCAGAGCAACGCTATGACGCGATTGCTTGGGTAAAGCGTTTCCCGAATATGATCTTGTCGCGTAGCTTTTCTAAAGCCTATGGCCTTGCTGGCTTGCGAATCGGATATGGAGTTGCGCAGCCTCACTTAACTGATTTACTCAATCGCATTCGTCAACCGTTCAATGTGAATAGTCTTGCGCAAGCTGCAGCGATTGCAGCGTTTGGGGACAAGGCATTTTTGCAAAAAGGTTTTGAGCTCAATTGTGCTGGTTACGAACAGCTAACTAAAGCATTTGATCAGTTACACCTCACTTACTTACCCTCTGCTGGAAACTTCATATTGGTAAAGGTGGGTGATGATGATCAAGCGGGCACACGTATTAATTTAGAATTACTCAAACGCGGCATTATTGTTCGACCCGTTGGTAATTACGGCCTGCCACAATGGTTGCGCATCTCGATTGGTTTAACCCAAGAGAATGCCGCTTTTATTGATGCACTTAAAGCTATCCTGGCAAAGCAGTAAAAAGATATTTACTTATGACCATTATTCATCCTTCAAGTAATTACGGCACCGTCACCATTGTTGGTGTTGGCTTAATTGGCGCATCCTTGGGTTTGGCGCTGAAGAAAGCGGGTGTGGTGACTAAAGTGCTAGGTGTTGGTCGCAGTAAAGAAAATGTAGATCAAGCACAAAAGATGGGTGCAATTGATGGAGTGGTAGATTTAGTGGAAGCCGCCAAGCAATCAGATGTGATTGTCTTGTGTACGCCAGTCGCACAAATGCGCGCTGCTTTTGAAATCATTGAACCGCACCTTGAATCCAGAACAATGATCACTGATGCGGGCAGTACTAAAGGTGATGTGATTCTGGCCGCAAAAGAAGTATTAGGTAAGAAGGCATGTCAGTTTGTACCGGCACATCCAATTGCTGGTGGTGCGCAGCATGGAGCAAGCGCTGCTAAAGTAGATTTATTTCAAGGTAAACAAACCATTGTTTGCCCTTTACAAGAAAATTCTCCAGAAGACATTGCATTGATCTCAGGCTTTTGGGGGTCAGTTGGCTCTGAGGTTAAAAAGATTGGCGTCGTGCAGCACGATGCTATTTATGCCGCGGTATCCCATCTGCCCCATCTTCTTTCGTATGCCTTAATGGCCAGTGTCTTGAACTCAGAGGATGCTGAT
Organism: Polynucleobacter meluiroseus; assembly: GCA_945864455.1. Classification (GTDB taxonomy): domain Bacteria; phylum Pseudomonadota; class Gammaproteobacteria; order Burkholderiales; family Burkholderiaceae; genus Polynucleobacter; species Polynucleobacter meluiroseus_B. The sequence continues at coordinate 5,312 of CAMBBT010000016.1, forward strand.
CAAAAGTTGGACCATGTGGGCGCTGGCTTTAAGGATTTCACCCGCATTGCTGCTTCTAGCCCAGAAATGTGGCGTGATATTTGTTTGGGCAACCGTGCTGCCATTCTGAAAGAGTTGGATCAATACGTATTGATCGTGAACCACATGCGTAAATTGGTTGCTGAAGGTGATGGCGCTGGTTTAGAAAAGTTATTTAATCAGGCAAGTAAAGCGCGTCAAGATTTGGATGAGGCTTAATGGCTTATTCGCCTAGTATTCAGATTGGACCATTCAAACGAGCGCAAGGCTCGATTGTTTTACCTGGCTCTAAAAGTATTTCGAATCGCGCTTTATTACTGGCAGCACTTTCCACGGGCACTACTACTTTAAAGAAGTTGCTAGATGCCGATGACACACAGGTCATGCGTAATGCACTGCGTCAGCTTGGCTTATCTGTAACTAACCAAGCTAACAATATTTGCGTAGTCGAGGGTTGTGGTGGCCGCTTTCCGGTGCGCAAAGCAGATTTGTTCATGGGTAATGCAGGAACTGCGATTCGACCCTTGACGGCAGCGCTTGCAATGCAGGGCGGTGACTATCGCTTATCTGGTGTTGCTCGTATGCATGAGAGGCCGATTCGGGATTTGGTGGATGGTCTGCGTCAAGTGGGTGCCCAAATTGAATATGAATTACAAGAAGGCTATCCCCCAATTCAGATCGCTGCTGCTGATATCAAAATTCAGGATGTGGTTAAAGTGCGTGGCGATGTATCAAGTCAATTCTTAACCGCATTACTAATGGCACTGCCACTCATTGCGGTAAAGCCAGTTCGTATTGAAGTTATCGGTGAACTTATTTCACGCCCTTACATTGATATCACCCTAAAACTCATGGCGCGTTTTGGTGTCGATGTTGATTGCCCTGATGCGCAGTCCTTTGTGATTCCAGCCAAAACATCTCACATTGTTTATAAGAGCCCTGGTGACTTATCGGTTGAAGGTGATGCTTCTTCTGCCTCGTATTTCTTAGCACTGGGCGCGATTGGCAGGGGTCCTGTGCGAGTTCTCGGTGTTGGTAAAGAGAGTATTCAGGGTGACGTGGCTTTTGCAGATGCACTTGCTTCGATGGGCGCCAATATTACCGCTGGTGAAGATTGGATTGAAGTGGCTGGCGTGAAGAACGCAAGTGGCAAACTGAATGGCATCACGATAGATTGCACTGAGATACCTGATGCAGCAATGACTCTTGCAGTGGCTGCACTATTTGCTGAGGGCCCTACGCGCTTAAATAATATTGCGAGTTGGCGCGTCAAAGAAACAGATCGCATCGCTGCCATGGCAATAGAATTAAGAAAAATTGGTGCAATCATTGAAGAGGGTTCTGACTATATTGTGGTGAATGCGCCAGCACAAAGTGATTGGAAGTCACCAAGTAAGGGTATTGATACTTACGATGACCATCGGATGGCGATGTGTTTCTCGCTTGCGGCTTTTGGTCCTCATGCTTTGACAATCAATGATCCCAATTGCGTAGCCAAAACATTCCCAACTTACTTTTCTGAATTTGCAAAGGTCGTTAGCTGATCTTATGAGCGCTTACCCAGTGATCGCAATTGATGGTCCCACAGCCTCTGGCAAAGGGACCGTTGCTTCTCTAGTTGCAAAAAAGCTAGGCTTTCATTATTTAGACAGTGGGGCGCTTTACCGCTTAGTGGCTCTTGCTAGTGAAAAATGCGGAATTGACGCTAAAAATGGTCCAGAATTGGGTCTTTTAGTACCTAAGTTATTGATTTCATTCAAAAATGGTCAAATTTCTCTAGATGGTGTGGATGTTAGCGACGCCATTCGTACTGAAAACATTGGGCTCAGAGCCTCTACTGTGGCGGTTCATCCCCAGGTTCGATCCGCCTTAGTGGGCCTACAACGCAGTTTTCAGCAGTCTCCTGGCTTAGTGGCTGATGGTCGGGATATGGCCAGCGTAATATTCCCAGACGCGGTTTTGAAGGTTTTTTTGACTGCAACAGCAGCTGCCAGGGCAGAGCGTCGCTATAAGCAATTGATAGCTAAGGGAATTTCTGCTAAACTTTCCGACTTACTGCAAGATTTGCAGGAGCGCGATGCCAGAGACAGTAGTCGAGGTACCGCACCCTTGTTAGTTGCGGATGCTGCAAAAGTGCTTGAAACATCAGATTTGTCGATAGATCAAGCAGTTAAGACAGTTTTAGATTGGTATCAATCTGCGATTGTTTAGTTTGTAAGTTGTTTAGTAGTGAGTTGTAAGAAGCAGTTTTGGTGTCTTTAGAAACTCTACAACGCGATCATTTCATTAGCGTGTTTCTTTGAGACTTTTTTTAACCTAACCCGTCGGACCTTCTGGCGGCACAAAGTGAATACACATGTCTGAATCATTTGCAGAACTATTTGAAGAATCATTAACCCGATCGAATATGAAGACCGGCCAAGTTATTTCGGCTGAAGTCATTCGCATCGACCATAACTTCGTCGTTGTTAACGCTGGCTTAAAGTCTGAAGCGTTTATTCCTGTTGAAGAATTCCATAACGACGCTGGCGAGATTGAAGTAGCTCCTGGCGATTTCGTTTCTGTTGCTATCGACGCCCTCGAAAATGGCTATGGCGACACCATCCTCTCCCGTGATAAAGCGAAGCGCTTAGCATCATGGATGAATTTGGAAAAAGCACTCGAGCAAGCCGAGATCGTTACCGGAACTGTTACCGGTAAGGTTAAAGGTGGCTTGACTGTAATGGTGAACGGTATCCGCGCGTTCTTGCCTGGGTCACTCGTTGACACACGCCCAATTAAAGACACTAGTCCTTACGAAGGTAAGACTATGGAGTTCAAGGTTATCAAGCTTGACCGTAAGCGTAACAACGTAGTGTTGTCACGTCGTGCGGTTGTTGAAGCTAGCCAAGGTGAAGATCGTGCTAAGTTGATGGCTAACCTTAAAGAAGGTGCTGTAGTTACTGGCCTGGTTAAGAACATTACTGATTACGGCGCGTTCGTTGACCTCGGTGGTATCGATGGCCTCTTGCATATTACCGACTTGGCATGGCGTCGTGTGCGTCACCCAAGCGAGATGTTAACTGTTGGCCAAGAAGTGACCGCGAAGATTTTGAAGTTCGATCAAGAGAAGAACCGTGTTTCACTCGGTGTGAAGCAGCTTGGTGATGATCCATGGGTTGGTATCGCTCGACGTTACCCACCGAACACCCGTTTATTCGGTAAAGTAACCAACTTGACTGACTACGGCGCATTTGTAGAAATCGAATCTGGTATCGAAGGTTTGGTACACGTTTCTGAAATGGATTGGACCAACAAGAACGTTGCTCCAAGTAAAGCAACTGCATTGGGAACCGAAGTTGAAGTGATGGTTCTGGATATTGATGAAGACAAGCGTCGTATTAGCTTGGGTATCAAGCAGTGCAAAGCAAATCCATGGGAAGAGTTTTCACGAGCTCAGCAAAAAGGTGACAAGCTGACAGGCGCAATCAAGTCGATTACCGACTTTGGTGTGTTTATTGGTTTGCCTGGCGGCATCGACGGCTTAGTTCATCTCTCTGATATCTCTTGGAATGAACCAGGCGAAGAAGCTGTTAAGAAATACAAAAAAGGTGATGAAGTTGAAGCCACGGTACTGGCAATTGATGTTGAGAAAGAGCGCATCTCTCTTGGTATCAAGCAATTGTCTGGCGACCCATTCAATAACTACACATCCGTAAGCGACAAGGGTAGCGTTGTTACTGGGACTGTAAAAGCAGTTGATGCTAAGGGTGCAACGATTCACTTAGCTGATGAAGTTGAAGCTTACTTGCGTGCTTCTGAGATCTCAACGGATCGCGTTGAAGATGCACGTAATGTATTGAAAGAAGGTGATAGTGTTACTGCCATGATCATTAATATTGATCGTAAGTCACGCGTAATCAATCTTTCAATCAAAGCAAAAGACAGTTCTGATCAACAAGATGCAATCAGCAAGCTCCAAGGTGATGCGCAGTCTGGCACCACCAATTTGGGTGCTTTGTTAAAAGCAAAAATGGACAATCAGGGTTAAATCAACATCGCTGCTTTCCTTTGGGAGAGTGGCGATTTTTTTTGATAGATCATGACAGATCAAGAGCAACAAGCCATTACTCGCTCCGAACTCGTGGAGAGCCTCGCGGAACAATTTCCGCAGCTTTTGCCTAGGGACGTCGAGCTCGCAGTAAAAACTTTGTTAGATACTATGACTCATGCTTTGGCTGAGGGTAAACGTATTGAGTTGCGCGGTGTTGGCAGTTTTGTACTGCATCATCGTCCTGCACGCTCGGGTCGCAACCCCAAGTCTGGCGATAAGGTTTTGATTCCAGAAAAACGCGTTCCGCACTTTAAGCCTGGCAAAGAATTGCGTGAGCGAGTAGATTACAAGCCACTGAAACAGGCGGGCCCCAAAGAGGGTTCTGGTGCCTAACATTCAGGCTCATCCTCAGTGGTCCATCAGGACCATTTTTTTATTTGATTTCTGTACCTCATGATTCAGATTGCAACATCTTGGTTATTACTTCTTCCGGTCATGTTTGGGATTGGCTGGCTGGCATCACGCTGGGACCTGCGCCTTGAAAATCGGATGGATGAGCTGGAGCGCATGCGTCAGCAGCGTTCAACCTTTAAGGGCTTAAGTCTTTTATTAAATGAGCAGCCTGATCAGGCAATTGAGACGCTCGTTAAAATTGCCCAATTAGATCCGGAAACGATTGAGTTGCATTTTTCATTAGGCAATTTATTCCGTCGTCGTGGTGAAACTGAGCGTGCTATCAAAGTTCATCAGCACCTTGCTAATCGAGATGACTTAAAGCCACGCGATCGCGATCATGCTGCTTATGAATTAGGCCGTGACTTTCTGCGTGCCGGCCTATTGGACCGTGCTGAAGCCTCACTAAATCGGGTAGGTGAAGGTAAATTTGCAGTGCCAGCAAAAGAGAGTTTGCTCGAGATGTATCAAGTTGAGCGTGACTGGAAAAAAGCCATCATCGCTGCGCATGAGCTCGCGATATTACAAGGAAAATCCCATCAAACCGAAATTGCTCAATTTCATTGTGAATTAGGTCAAGAGGCTTTGCGTCGCAAAGATCTACAGGAAGCTGAACAGTCAATTCAGCGGGCCTTACAGGCTGTCCCAAATCATTCTCGTGCCTTGATTTTGCAAGGCGACTACGCAATGGCAATGGAGCGCCCAGCCCAAGCAATCGACACTTGGAGTTTGGTGGCTACTTCGCATCCAGCTTATATGCACTTATTAGCTGACCGTTGGATGATTGCTCATACCGCAATCAATCAGATCGATGCAGGCTTAGATCGTCTTTGTGAACTACTGAAAACCCAAGCCTCTGGCGAGCTATTAGATATTGTGCATAAGCAGCTTATGACAATTCGTGGGCCTCAGGTAGCTAACGTCATGCTTGCTGATGTCATGCAACATTCCCCCAGCTTAAGTGCTCTATCTAAATTAGCTGAAACTCGCCTGGCATTGGAGGAGAGTAGCGCTAATGCGGAACGAGTCTTGGAGTTGCAGTCGATTCTGAATCTTTTACGTCAGCGCACTACTAGCTTGGCTAGATATACTTGCGGCAATTGTGGTTTTAGGGCGCGTCGATTCTATTGGCAGTGTCCTGGTTGTAATAATTGGGAGGCATACTCTCCAAGACGAGCTGAGGGTGCCGCTCCTAGCGGCCCCTCAATGTAAAGAAGAGCGGAGATCATTTGAAAGTTACTATTATTGGCAGCGGTTATGTAGGTTTGGTTACTGGCGCTTGCCTTGCCGAGCAAGGTAATAATGTATTTTGCCTAGACTTAGATCCTCAGAAGATTGAGATTCTCAATTCTGGCGGCGTTCCAATTTATGAAGCCGGCTTAAAAGAAATGATTGAGCGCAATATTGCCGCTGGTAGATTGCAGTTCTCCACTGATATCGCTGCATCAGTTGCTCATGGTGATATTCAATTTATTGCAGTAGGTACGCCCCCAGATGAAGATGGTTCTGCTGATCTGCAATATGTCGTTGCTGCAGCACGTAACATTGGTCGTCATGCAACTACGCCTAAGGTCATTGTTGACAAATCTACTGTACCAGTAGGTACTGCAGATAAAGTATCCGCAGCCATCAAAGAAGAATTGGAAAAAAGAGGCCAGCCAACTGACTTATGCTCGGTAGTTTCTAATCCAGAGTTCTTAAAAGAAGGTGCAGCAGTAGAGGACTTTATGCGCCCTGACCGGATTGTGATTGGTACTGAAAATACTCCAGCAGGTCTGCGTGCTAAAGAGCAAATGCGTAAGCTCTATGCGCCATTCAACCGCCATCATGAGCGTACCTACTACATGGACGTGAAGAGTGCTGAGCTGACAAAGTATGCAGCCAATGCCATGCTAGCTACTCGGATCTCTTTTATGAACGAGCTAGCTAATTTAGCTGATCTTGTTGGTGCTGATATTGAAGCAGTGCGACAAGGGATTGGTTCAGACTCCCGTATTGGTTATGGTTTCTTGTATTCAGGAACTGGTTATGGTGGCTCTTGTTTTCCAAAGGACGTCTCAGCACTTTCCAAGACTGCTAAAGAGCATGGTAAAGATTTAAAGATCTTGGATGCTGTAGAGGCGGTGAATGAACTACAAAAATACATATTAGTAGAGAAGATCGAAAAGCGCTTTGGTAAAGACCTCAAAGGTATGAAGTTTGCTCTTTGGGGATTGGCATTTAAGCCAAATACTGACGATATGCGTGAGGCTCCTAGCCGTGTGGTCATTGCAGAATTAGTTAAGCGTGGTGCTTCAGTAGTTGCTCACGATCCAGTAGCAATGCCAGAAGCAAAGCATTGCCTAGAGTCAGATTTCAAGGGTAACCCTGAAGGCCTTAAGAAGGTATCCATGGTCGACAATCCAATGGCAGCTCTGGATGCTTGCGATGCCCTAGTGATTGTGACTGAGTGGAAAGCCTTCCGCAGCCCAGACTTTGACCAAGTAATACAAAAACTGACCCGCCCCATCATTTTTGATGGCCGTAATCTATATGAACCAAGTGCTATGCAAGAATTAGGGATTGAGTACTACGGTATTGGGCGACATAATTAAGTCATTAAAAAATAGTCCTATGGAAAAAGCGAGCCGAGACCAGTTTTCTAAAACCCATCTATTAGTGGTTGGTGATGTCATGCTCGATCGCTACTGGTTTGGTGATACCAATCGGATTTCTCCGGAGGCCCCTGTGCCGGTGGTGCAGGTTGGCACGATTGATGAGCGCTTGGGTGGTGCCGCTAACGTTGCTCGTAACGTAGCCGCATTAGGTGCCAATACCACTATTCTCGGTATTGTTGGTAATGATGAACCTGGTAAGCGTGTAGTGGAATTGCTCAAGTCATCCGGTGTTGATAGCCAACTAGAAATTGATGCAAAGGTACCAACGATTGTGAAGTTGCGCGTGATTGCGCGTCAGCAACAGTTAATTCGTCTTGACTTTGAAGAGACACCAGGTGAAAAGGCATTAGCACATAAGTTAGAGCGCTTTGAAAAATTGGTTGTTGTGGCTGATGTGGTGATTCTGTCAGATTACGGTAAGGGTGCATTGGGTCAAGTGGCCCATATGATTGAACAGGCTAGAGCGCAGAACAAAGTTATCTTGGTTGACCCTAAGGGCGAAGACTATGAAAAATACCGAGGCGCCACCGTCTTAACTCCGAATCGCAGCGAATTACGCCAGGTCGTTGGTAAATGGACAAGTGAAGAAGATCTTACTAATAAAGCACAAACCCTCAGAAAGTCATTAGACCTGAAAGCACTTCTGCTGACTCGCTCAGAAGAAGGCATGAGTTTGTATACCGAAGCGGGTGTTAGTCACGTCAAGGCTCAAGCCCGTGAGGTGTTTGATGTATCTGGTGCTGGTGATACTGTGATTGCAACTTTAGCCGTTGCTTTAGCCGCCAAGTGGCCAATAGAAAAAGCAATGGCCTTAGCAAATCGTGCGGGCGGCATTGTGGTCGGTAAGCTTGGAACTGCAACTGTTACTTCAGAGGAGCTACAGTGACTATTATCGTAACTGGCGCTGCTGGTTTTATCGGCGCAAATATTGTGCAAGCGCTCAATGCGCGTGGTGAGAAAAATATCATTGCTGTAGATGATCTTCGTCCTGCAGATAAATATCGTAATCTCGCTGATCTAGATATCATCGATTATCTTGATAAAGATGAATTTCTAGAAGCCTTTAGAAGTGGTCATTTTGGTAAAGTAAAAGCAGTTTTTCATGAGGGTGCGTGCTCTGACACCATGGAGACTGATGGTATTTTCATGATGGCGAATAACTATCGCTACACCATGGACTTGCTTGATATCTGCACAGCCCAAAAAGTGCAACTGCTCTACGCATCTTCTGCAGCAACTTACGGTGGCTCGGATACATTCGTGGAGAGTCGTGAGCATGAGAAGCCACTCAATATTTATGGCTACTCTAAGTTCTTATTTGACCAAGTGATGCGCAAGCGTTTTGCAGAAAAAGCAAATACTGCTCAGGTAGTGGGCTTTCGTTACTTCAATGTGTATGGCCCACGTGAATCACATAAAGGCCGTATGGCATCGGTAGCCTTTCATCAGTACCACCAGTACAAGGCTAACGGCCTTGTAAAACTTTTTGGTGAGTATGGTGGCTATGGCCCGGGCGAGCAAAGTCGTGACTTTGTCTCAGTTGAAGATGTCGTGAAAGTAAATCTCTATTTCTTAGATCATCCAGAAATCAGTGGCATCTTCAATTTGGGTAGTGGAAGCGCACAACCATTTAATGATGTTGCGCATGCGGTAGCAAATGCCATGCGTAAGCTGAATAAAGTAAAACCGGCGACTCTACAGGAGTTAGTAAAAGAAAAAGAAATTGAATATATCCCATTCCCAGATGCACTCAGAGGAAAATACCAGTGCTTTACTCAAGCAGATCTGACAAAACTGCGTGCTGCTGGCTATACAGAAGCATTCTTGGATGTTGAACAAGGCGTGAGTCGTTATATTGAGTGGTTAGAGGCAAACTCAGGATTCTTGGCTAACCCTATTTAGCGTGCTAATCAGCATCCATTTCGGGTTCTGATTTCGCCATTTGCTCGGGATATTCCTAAGTTCGTTACTAAGTAGGCGCCAAGGTTTTTTTGAGCTAGCATAGTACCTAGTAAATTTAGGAGATTTCCATGCGCAAATTTTCCATTGTCATCACATTAATGCTGTGTTGCAGCACCTTTTTTACGACTAATTTTTCCTTTGCGACAACAATAAAGGATGAGATTAATACTGAGAATATCAAAGCGCCTCCTAGGGATATAAAAGATATTCTCAAGCTCCTAGAGCAAACCAAGCCTGACTTAGCAATTATTGAGCGCGCTCAAAAAGTGATAGCAACCCCAATACCAAGCTCCCAAGACAACGAAGTCTTAAATCATTTCTATACCAGACGTGCTGCAGCATTTGAAGATCTTGGAAATACAGCTGAAGCATTGAAGGCTATGGAAACAGCGGTTAATCAACACCCCTCTACCAATCCACGATTACATCTGAATGATTTGATCAATTTGAGTGTATTGGAAAATTCCGTCGGGAAGCAGTCTTTAGCTATCTCTCTTATTAAAAAAGCGCAAGCATATCAACTATCTGCTTTGCCTAATTTAAACGGCTTCCAAATAACAATGGGTAGACTGCTGACTACATATTATATTAATTCTGGAAACTTTGAGCAGGCAAAAAAAGAGCTCGATACTATGGAGAGTACTTTAAGTGGCTTAAAAAGATCGCGTGGATATATGGAGTATGGCCCTATATGGGAAAGTGGGTACGAGAGCGCTCGTGGAATATATTTCTCAGGTCAAGGACAGTGGCTAGAGAGCGAGCGTTCCCTCAGAAAAACACTACACTTTCTTGAGGCTCAATATCAAAAAGTAAAAAATAGTTCATCTAAAATTGATGTTGTCGAAGATGTGACTAGATCGGCTACGGATGCTTCTAACAACCCCCGAGTTTATGTATCTCAAATTTCAAATAGAGAATTAAATTTAGCCAATGTTTTGCTACGACAAAGAAAATTAACTGATGCGGAATTTTATGCGCGTAAATCAATTACGCTCTCATTATCAAGTTTTGGCTCTAACTCTATTCAGGTTGCTCGCGGTCTTCGAAGCCTCGCTGTTATCGTTAATGAGCAGGGGCGGTATCCTGAAGCTGTTCTTCTTTCAAGAGCGGCTCTAGCCACCGTTAAGGCTGCTGGTGCAGCAGGCGCAAACAGCACGCTCGCATTGGCTCAGAGATCACTGGGTACGGCGCTAGTAGCTGATGGAAAGTATGTTGATGCAAATCAAGTCTTTGAGGAGATGGCTGCGGGGATCAAAACTGATCCTGATATGGCAAAAAGTTATCAGTTTGGAGACCTTGATTGGGTCTTGGCTATGCTCAAGACTGGTAAGTTCAATCAAGCTAATGAGATGGTGAGCAGCATGCTTAAAAGGCAGGAGCTCTCCTCCGATAAAAACTCTCCTCGATTGGCTATGATTCGGGCATTTGATGCGGCATGCTTGCAGGCTGAGAATAAATGGGCTGAGGCAGACGCTGCATATAAGCTATCCATGCCTATCTTGATTGATCAAGCTCGAAATGATGCAGAGAATGATACATCCAGCATCAAACAGCAGCAGCGTATGACTTTTCTACTGGAAAGTTACCTTGCATCCTTGGCACATACAGCTAAGACCAATCCATCTCAGGTGGCATCAGCTGCGGCACAGGCTTTTCAGATTGCTGATATTGCAAGGGGTAGCGGCGTCCAGAGGGCTCTGACTGCTAGTGCTGCTCGTGCAAACATCAAGGATCCACAGTTAGCGAGCCTTGCAAGGCAGGAGCAGGATTTACAGAGACGCATCAACACGCTGTCTGAATTATTGACTGGGTTGCGTTCCGCCTCACCCGATCAGCAGCTGCCAGCTGTTCAAGGAAAAATACGCTCTGATATTGAGGTATTCAAATCTCAGCGTGAAGCGCTTAAAAAAGAGATTGAGAAAAAATTTCCAGATTATGCAGAGCTTGTTGAGCCAAAGCCCGCTTCTGTTGAGCGGACTCAAAAACTTTTGAAGGCGGATGAGGTTTTGGTATCTTGGTATTTTGCTGAAAATGTTGGTTATGTATGGGCTATCAGTAAGCAAGGAGCGCAGTTTTCACAACTACCAATCGGCCGCATACAAATGGCTAAGCAAGTAGCGCAATTACGCAAAGCTCTTGATCCTGGTGTATCAACAATTGATGAAATACCTCCCTTTGATGTAGTGTTGGCATACAAGCTTTATCAGGAAATTTTGGCTCCAGTAGAGGCGAGCTTTAAAGGTAAAAAAGTGATGTTGGTAGTTCCGCATGCAGAGCTTGGTCAGTTACCAATCTCGCTTTTAGTTACTCAGGCAACAAATCAGCCAGCAAAGGGTGGAGCAATTGCTTTTGCTGGTTATAAGTTAGTTCCATGGCTTACAAGAGATATCGCAGTTGCTCAGATTCCTTCCGTTACAGCTCTAACGGCCTTAAGAAGTCTTCCTGAGGGCAATCCTAATCGCAAGAATTTCGTTGGTTTTGGGGACCCCTATTTCAGTAGTGCTCAAGAAAAAAGCGCTCAAAAAAGCGCTCAAAAAAGTGCATCAACACAGCTTGCTACTAGAGGCATGCCATTGAAATTAAGAAGTGCACCTAAGATTGCGGGAGTGAGTTCAGCTGAGTTGGCCCTGCTTCCACGTTTGCCAGACACCAGTATAGAAATTGAGGAGATTGCTAAGGTAGTTGGAGCTCAACCTGGCGATATCTTTTTGCATAAGCAGGCTAGCGTGAAGCAGGTTACTTCGATGGATTTATCGGATCGCAAAGTTATCATGTTTTCTACCCATGGTTTAGTCCCTGGGGAGTTAAACGGACTAACTCAGCCCGCATTGGCAATGTCTTCTCCTGATGTAACTGGCGATCAGGATGATGGCTTATTAACAATGGATAAGGTAATCGCATTAAAGCTTGATGCTGATTGGGTTGTACTTTCAGCCTGTAATACAGCTGCCGGTGAGGGGGCTGGCTCTGAAGCGGTCTCTGGCCTTGGTAGAGCTTTCTTCTTTGCAGGTGCTAAAGCACTCTTAGTGTCCAACTGGCCAGTAGACTCAGTCGCCTCTAGAACCTTAATGACCGACCTCTTTAAGAATCAGCAAAAGGCCCAAGGTACTAGCAAGGCTGAGCTTCTGAGACAGGCCATGCTTACCCAAATTGACCAGGGCGGTATGAAAGAGGGCGCTACTATGAAATACTCTTATTCCCACCCCTTATTCTGGGCCCCCTTTGTAGTGGTTGGGGATTGATTTAAGATCTAGCTATTGATTAGTTTTAATTATTTGGAGTTTTTATGAAATTAAGTCATATCTTGCTTGCTACGTCTTTGCTTGTTTCTACTCAGGCGAGTATTGCTGCTACTTTGATTAGTGCAAAAGAAGCTGCCCTTCCATCGGCGGCTGGTGCGCTTGCCACGCGAGGTATTTCTCGTGGACCGGCAATTAAGCTGGCCTCGCCGGAGGCGGACACCCCAGTAAGCTCACCTTTTGATTTCAAGGTCAACTTTGAGCCTCGTGGTGATGCCAAGATTGACCCCAGTTCAGTCAAGGTGATTTATATGAAATCGCCTTTTGTAGATTTAACGCCACGCTTAAAGAGTGCAATCTCTGCTAACGGCATTGATTTTGCAAAGGCAGATGTACCTCCAGGCACGCATACTATTCGTGTAACGATTAAGGATAGCGAAGGACGTGAAACAAATTCAGTATTGAATTTGGTAGTTAATAAATAATGAATTGTCCATATTGCCTGTCTGAGGTTTTAGAAGAGGCGAACGTCTGCAAGACCTGTAGTCGTGATCTTTATCTTTTTAAACCGATGATGGCTAAGATTGCTAGCCTAGAAGGACAGTTGGCTGCAGCTCCCAGTCAAGAAGTGAATGAGCTTAGGATCGCTGAGCTTGAGTACTTACTGGAAGAACAAAATCAGAAACTGGCTAACAGGTCTTCATTCGCCTGGATAAAGGATATTGCTATTTATCTGATCGTGCCATTACTTTTGTTATTGCTAGCGCATTGGTTAATAGCGATTGTTTATGACACAAAAATGATTTATTTACGTATCATCTCCATGGTTCTGCCGCTACCCTTTGCCTATTTTTTATTCAAGGGGTATGCACACAAGATTTTCCCTTGGTTTGTTGGTGTAGTCTTTCTGGCAATTGGCTCAGTGATTGGTATGAGCTGGATTACTAGCTTGGTAGATCATTCGCCAGTTTTGCCACAGAACCTATTCGAGTGGAAAGAGGTTTTAGAGTACTCCGCGAGTATTGCCTTCAGTTTCTTGACTGGAATGTTACTTGGTGGTGTTGCCTATGCAAGCAAGCAAAGGCGCCGTCAAGCTGGAATCATGAATGCGCTTATCAAAACGGCATCTAGTCGCACAGCGGATGGTAGCGCTTCTATTCAAGGGCTCTTTGGGCTTTTTAAAATCTTAGAAGAGCGTGGGGGAACAATTGTAGCCCTAGGAACAACTGCGGCATCTATCTATACAGGCCTTAAGGGAATCGTTGGCAGCTAGAATTTTATTGGCACTGTGTTTGTGTCAGATTACTCTCAATGTTCAAGGGCAAGTATTTGATGTTCCTCACCAGGACGAGGCCCCTACAAGAACTTTATTAGCTAGCACCCCAAAGCCGCAGGCAGTAGTGTTACTTTTTCAAGGCGGGGGAGGCTTGGCAGGGATTACTGATGATGGTTCGGTTAAAAGTAAGCATACTTTTGTACGCTCTCTAAATTTATGGGCGCAATATGGTATTGATGCTGTTTTGGTGGATAGCCCATACAACTTAGGTCATACAAGGAGCAATCTGAGAGGGCGCCAAGATCATTTAAATAGAGTTGATGAGGTGGTGCGCTTTTATAAAGCCAAGCTCAATCTCCCCATTTGGATTTTTGGACATAGTATGGGGTCCTCAACTGCAACTTATTATGCGAATGAATTTGATTCTTCAGGAAAAAAGATTGCTGGGATCATTATTGCAGGCACTATTTCTTCGGCCTATCTTAATCAAGATGTAGAAATACCAGTATTAGGTATACATCATCAGCAGGATGATTGTAGGGTGACTCCAGTCTCGGCAACATCTAACATCATTAATGGCAGATCCCCAAAATTTATTTCTAAATTAGAGATCATTGAAGGCGGCATCAGCGAAGGTGGCGTTTGTGATTCCTTTGCCTATCATGGCTTTAATCAAACCGAGCCAGAATTGATAAAACGTGCTGCTCAATTTATTTTGAATCAGAAATAGAGCGCCCTATCAGAATATACTGATTAGCTTGTATCCCAAGTAATCCAGTCAACAGCAGAAATTTCTATTCGTTGTAAATAATCTATGCGCACTTTGTGTCCGTAGATTTTTTATTTACTACTGGAGAATTGATGATGAAACATTTCAATAATTTAATGAGAGCAGCTGCCATTTCAGCAACTTTAGCATTTACATCCCTTGGAGTTGCTATTGCATCTCCGATCAATGTCAATACCGCTACTCAATCTGAGCTAGAGAGCATTAAGGGGATTGGACCCTCTAAGGCAAAAACCATTATTGCTGAGCGTTTGGATGGTGGCCATTTTCAAGCCGCCAATGATTTACAAAAACGGGTGAGGGGTATTGGTATGAGATCTGTCGAAAAGATGGTGGATAACGGCTTAACCATTGAGGCTCCTAGTTCCTTTCGGGAGCCCAATGGTAGGACTCAGAAAGAGGGCGGGGCCTCTGGTAGACGCAATTCTCGTACTCAAACTGGTAATCGCCATCAGCCGGAGCGTTCGGGGGCAGGTCGCAGAAATTAAGCCCTTTCGCGTGTAGGTTTGCTTATGGCTAAAATGGGTTTATGAGCAAACCTTCTTACCTGACGATTTCACAAACCGTAGGCAATACCCCTTTAGTAAAGTTGCAACGGATCCCTGGGGTCGAGAGCTCGAATCGTAAGAACGTGATTTTGGGTAAGTTAGAAGGAAACAATCCAGCCGGGTCGGTGAAAGACCGACCTGCGCTGTCGATGATTATGCGCGCCCAAGAGCGTGGCGAAATTAAACCTGGCGATACCCTGATTGAAGCAACGAGTGGCAATACCGGCATTGCTTTGGCTATGACAGCTGCGATGTTGGGCTACAAGATGGTCTTAGTAATGCCAGAGAATCAAAGTATTGAGCGTCGTCAAAGTATGGCTGCCTATGGAGCTGAACTCATTTTGACTGCTGCTTCTGGTGGCATGGAGTTTGCTAGAGACTACGCGCTCCAGCTGCAACGAGAAGGGCGCGGCAGATTGCTTTATCAATTTGCAAACCCTGATAATCCACGAGCGCATATTGAAACGACTGGGCCAGAGATTTGGCGCGATACCGATGGGCAAGTTACCCACTTTATTTCGGCAATG
>CAMBBT010000017.1 GCA_945864455.1 Polynucleobacter meluiroseus
GGTACCCAAGAAGAATATGAAGCTTTAGCGATTGAGCTAGCAAAAAATCCCCATAAGCTTGCAGATATTAAATATAAGTTAGCCAACAATCGCTTGACTACTCCCTTATTCGATACACCCCTTTTCACTAAAAATCTTGAGACTGCTTACATTAAAATATATGAGCGTTACCAAAATGATTTACAGCCAGATCACATATCTATTGTTTAGGTAGAGTTCTTAATATCGTAAGAGCTAATTGTTCTGGGTCTGAAAGGTCTAACTGCGCATACCCGAAAGAGGGTTGGCCTCGAGTCTTGAGTTTTTTATAGAACAAGTCGCAGTGATTGCCTGTGTCGATCAGGTATCGCAACATTACACTTTGTACACTGCGCTCTACTTTTCAAATAAACCCAGTAAATTCAATGAGTTACTGAGTTTTTTTGCTATCGATAATTTCCTTAATGCTAATAATTGTTGGTATTTTTACAACTATATGTTGCACCACAGCATATTTGTGTTTAGAATGATGCATCGCAACAAAAAACCAACCTCATTAGGAGAAATCATGTTTCAAACTCAATTAAACGATCAAATCGCTCAAACTCAGGCTAAAGCAGTTGAAAATGCTAAACACTTGGCTCAAGTAGCTGTTGAAAGTGCTCAAGAATTAGCAGACATCAATCAAGCGGCTGCTAAAGACGCAATGGCTGCTGCACAAGATGCCAGCACACAATTATTAGCCATCAAAGATCTACAGCAATTTACTAAGTTGGCTCAGCCAGAAGTTGCTCAAGAAGCCGCTAAGTACGCTGCTTCATACCAAGCTAAAGTAAATAAAGTAGTTCGTAACAGCAATAAAGAAGTTACTCAAGTAATTGATGCGTCTATTGATGATGCACGTGATGACTTGGTTAAGTTCGTTAAAGAATCTACCAAGATTGCACCTGCTGGTTCTGAGGCTTTTGTATCCGCATTCCACACTGCATTTGATGCTTCACTCCAACAATTTGATCAAATGCGCGCTACAGCAACTGATACTTTTGCAAGTTTTGAGAAGAGTGTTGACGCTGCAATGTCAAATATTCAAGGTCAATATGCTTCTAAGTCAGCAAAGAAATCTGCTGCTAAATTAGCTGCCTAATTAAGCATCATTGCTTTCCAGAAGCCGCCTTAGGGCGGCTTTTTTCTTGTCCATATTTCCCTAATTTCTAAAGATTAAATCCCAGGTTCCCACTCAGGGTTTGTCCTATGTAAATAAACTTCACAACTTCACAACTTGTGTAGTATAGTATATTTACTGGGAGAAATAATGAAGAGACTGGTACCAAAAACACATCAAGCCTTGCAGTGGGTAGGGAAGGGCTTAAGCGCTGCGCAAGCGGCTAGGAAGATGGAGATTTCAGAATCCAGTGTGTATGCCGCTCTCAGAAAATCAAAAGCAAAAGATTCGGGCTGTTGCCCAACTTGTGGTCACAAACTAAAGGACTAAGATGAAAAAGACGCTATTAGCAGCCGTATCCATTTCTATTGCTGCATTTGCTTATGCCAATACAGTTTCAGACTCATCAGCACTGATAAATCAACAGTGTAAAATTTCAGCTGAGGCCGTGTCTACATTAAAGGGCTTACGTTACGGGAATACATCGATCAAAAAAGATGTCTCTAGTTTGATTAATGCGCACTTGAAGTCACCCGAGAATCGTGTGGTAGCGCAGAGAGCTTTGATCTTGATGATTGATGACAAATCAACCGATATTGGCACCTTAGAGGGTAAGTATTGCTCTTAATAACATCAGCCCTGTAGGTTCTTCAGAGTGTCATTTGCTGCGGAGTGTCCTGATTGTGGGAATGCAAGGGCATTATTTAATCAGTGCCCACATTGCGGCTCTGATCATGTACCCACTCTCAACACGGATACGATCGAGATTAATATCAAACAAGGCAGCCCCTCTGTTGAGGAGGCTTTGGAGCTGTTAACCGAGCAGTTGCGTAAATGTTTAGACTTAGGAATTAAAGCCATCATTCTGATACACGGGTATGGGTCGAGCGGGGAGGGTGGTCGGATCAAATGGGCGATTCATGATGCTCTGGAAAATAATCGTTATTCAGACCGCGTAGATGAGTACTTCTTTGGTGAGAATGTAGGATACGGTAGCGAGTCTTACCATGCACTGTTAAAACGCCGACCAGGCCTCAAAAGATATTTAAAGCGCTTCAAAGAGGGCAATGCTGGGATGACAGTTCTATTACTAGACATCCAGAACACCAGAGGATTTGTTATTAGCTGACCAGTACCGATCTATTAGCAATGCCCTGTTGATCAAGTAATTGTTTGCCATTTAAGCTTGCTATTTCTAGCAAGGTAACCGCGCCGCATACTTCAAAGCCTGCGCTACGCAATAGTTTATTGGCAGCGATGAGCGTTCCGCCAGTGGCCAGAACATCATCAATCAGTAATACCTTGGCATTTTTAGGAAGGGTTGATTGTTGAATCTCTAAAGAATCAGTACCGTATTCCAGCCCATAGAATTCTTTATGGGACGCTAAGGGAAGCTTGTTGGCTTTTCGGGCAAGAGTCAAGCCTTTGTGGGCATGATGCGCTAGAGCGGAGCCAAAAATGAAGCCTCTGGATTCAATGCCTAAAATATGGGTATAGTCAAATTCTTGGGCCAGACTCTCCATTTGCGCGATAGCCTCTTTAAAAGCAGCAGGACTTGCCAACAAAGGCGAGATATCTCTAAAGAGAATTCCGGGTTTCGGAAAATTTAGCACTCCGGGTAGATAATCTAATAAATTCATTATTGGCTGACATGAAAACAGATCTCCTCATTATCACCGCATTGGAATCCGAGCTCAAGCGCAATGCTCTCCCATCTGGAGTAGAGATTATTTACTCTGGTATTGGTAAGATTAATGCAGCGCTCACTAGCGCCAAAGCAATCAATCAATTGAGCCCACGCAAAATCATGAACTTTGGTACAGCGGGGAAGGTAAACCCCCAACTAGATGGCTTACTTGAGATTGGGAAGGTTATTCAGCGGGACATGATGGCAGAACCTCTTGCACCACGGGGAACAACCCCTTTTTGCGATAGGCCCCAAGAATACTTATCATCAGGAAAATATATCTGTGGATCTGGGGATAGTTTTGTAAGTACTGCTGACCCCTGGCTACTGAGCCAAGGAGTGGATGTGGTCGACATGGAGTTATTTGCAATTGCCTATGTTGCCAATTACCATCAGATACCATGGCATTCTTATAAGTACATTACTGATGATGCGAATGAGAGCTCTGCTAATGATTGGCATCAAAAGGTCAATCATGGACAAGATTTATTTATTGAAAAGTTAAAACAACTGTTGAGCTAAAAAGAGATATGCCCCTGAATTCCGCTAAGCCTTGGCTAAAAAATTACCCCGAAGGTGTTCCGCATGAGATCGGACCACTCAGTCATTCATCTTTGACTGAATTTTTAGATGAGTGCCTTAGCCGCTTTGGAAATCGTAAAGCGGTTGAGGCTATGGGAAAGTTTTTCTCATACAAAGAGCTTGATAGACTCTCCAAAGACTTTGCTGCTTATCTACAAACCCTAAATTTAGAGAAGGACGCACGGGTTGCCTTGATGTATCCCAACGTCATAGAGTATCTGGTGGCAATGATTTGCACTCTACGTGCTGGTTATGTAGTGGTGAACATTAATCCGCTCTATACAGCACGAGAGCTCGAGGCTCAATTGACTGATAGTGGAGCGTCAGTTCTAGTTGTGATGGAGAACTTCGCCCATACTTACCAAGCAATTAATCCTATAGCGAGTATTGTTCAAGTGATTGTGAGTAGTCCAGGCGAGTTAATGGGACTCAAAGGCCATTTAATTAATTGGGTTGCAAGAAAGATTAAAAAGTTAGTTCCTGCCTGGGAGTTTGCGCACACCACTTTCAGAGAAGCGCTTCAGAAGGGTAGCCAGCACCATTTTCAGAAACCCAATATTGGTCTAGATGACATTGCTTTCTTGCAATACACCGGTGGCACTACTGGAACCTCCAAGGGGGCTGTGCTACTCCACCGTAATATTTTGTCTAATGTTGCCCAAATAGAGTATTGGTTAAATCCCGCTCTAAAGCAAAAACCAGAACAGCAATTGGTATTTCTGTGTGCCTTGCCCATGACCCATATTTTTGCTTTAACAGCCTGTGCTTTGCTGGGTATTGCTAAAGGGAGTCTTTTAATACTCATCCCTAATCCGCGTGACATTACTGGCTTTATCAAAACGCTCATCAAGCACCCGAATATCAATATATTTCCGGGTGTTAACACACTCTTTCATGCGCTGATTCATCGGCCTGAGTTTAAGAAGGTACAGCTACCTAATCTCTTGGTCACCATTGGCGGTGGCATGGCGGTGCAAAAGAAGACAGCAGACCACTGGCAGTCGCTTACAGGTGTGCCTATTGCACAGGGTTATGGTTTATCAGAGACATCCCCAGTTGTCTGTGTAAACACACCACTAGAGAAGCATTTCACAGGGCATATCGGTATGCCGCTACCCAGTACCAATATCGTGATTTTGGATGATGATGAAGTTGAGCTGCCATTTGGCACTCCTGGGGAGATCTGCATTTCCGGGCCACAAGTCATGCCGGGCTATTGGAATAAGCCAGAAGAAACAAGTCATTGCATGACGGCTGATGGTTTCTTTAAGTCAGGTGACATTGGCTTTATCACCGATGAAGGCTACGTCGAAATTGTGGATCGTAAGAAAGATATGATCGTGGTGGCAGGATTCAAAGTATATCCAAATGATGTGGAAGATCACTTATCTCAAATGGATGGTATTAGAGAATGTGCTGTGATTGGGGTGCCACACCGTAAGCTAGGAGAGATTGTGAAGGCTTATGTGGTGAGAGACAACCATCATTTAACTGAGGCAGATATCTTGCGATACTGCAAAGCGCATATGACCAGCTATAAGCGTCCACGGAAGGTCGTCTTTATCGATGAGCTTCCCAAATCGAATGTCGGCAAGATCTTGCGCCGCGAGCTGAGAAATATTTAAGTAAATAAAACTACTGCTAGACGCTTATTAGCGGGGAGTTTTACCAACCATCTTGGCTGCTCTTAAGAAATCAAAGTCGACCCCTTGATCAGCCTGTGTCACAGTATCTAAGAATAGCTTTTTGTACCCACGCTCAGCTGTAGGCGAGGTAATTGGATTTTCTTTGGCGCGCTTAGCGAGCTCTTCATCAGAAATGAGTAAGCTAATCTCACGATTCTTAACGCTCAGACGAATACGATCACCGTTATGTACATGAGCCAAAGGACCGCCGATAGCTGATTCTGGGGTAACGTGCAGCACAATCGTGCCAAATGCCGTGCCGCTCATGCGTCCATCAGAGATACGCACAATATCTTTTACGCCAGCACGCGCCAATTTCAGGGGAATGGGAATATAGCCTGCTTCAGGCATGCCCGGCGCACCCTTAGGGCCAATATTCTTGAGTACCAAAATGTCATCGGCTGTGACATCTAAATCGGGGCTATCTATACGGCTCGCTAGATCTTCTGCATTCTCAAACACTACCGCGCGGCCTTCATGCTCCATGAGTTTCTCATTAGCTGCCGATTGCTTAATGATTGCGCCACCAGGAGCGAGGTTGCCATGAAGAACGGCAATACTGCCGCGGGGATAGATTGGTTTATCAAATGGACGCACTACATCTTGCTTAAAGCTTGGCGGCGCTGCATCGATTTCTTCACCAATTGTTTTGCCAGTGACGGTCATGGCATTGAGATTTAATTGTGGCTTGAGCTCACGCAACAAAGTAGTCATACCACCAGCGTCATGGAAATTTTCCATGTAATGATCGCCAGATGGTTTTAGATCAACAAGTACTGGAGTTTCATTACCCATTTTGTCTAAGGCATCTAGATCAATCTCAAGACCCATACGACCAGCAATGGCAGCCAAGTGAACAATACCGTTCGTAGAGCCACCAATAGCTAGCAAGACACGGATCGCATTTTCAAAAGCATCTGCCGTCAGTATCTTGTCGATAGTCAGACCATCTTTCGCCATTTGGACTGCACAAGTACCGGTTTCTTCTGCAACCCGAATACGATCTGCAGTCACGGCGGGTGGGGTAGCACCGCCAGGAACCGTCATGCCCAAGGCTTCAGAGATGCAAGCCATGGTGCTAGCAGTGCCCATAACAGAACAAGTACCAACACTAGCTACCAACTGATCGTTGACTTCATCTTTTTCAATTTCATCAATCTCCCCAGCACGGAACTTGCCCCAGTAACGGCGACAGTCAGTACACGCACCAACACGCTCGCTACGATGTGATCCAGTCAGCATAGAGCCCGTGATCAGTTGAATGGCTGGTAATCCTGCGGAAGCAGCGCCCATCATTTGTGCAGGGACTGTTTTGTCGCAGCCACCAATCATGACCACCGCATCCATAGGCTGTGCACGCAACATTTCTTCTGTATCCATCGACATCAGATTGCGCAGATACATGCTAGTTGGTGCAGCAAAGCTCTCATGAATTGAGATGGTTGGAAATTCCATTGGTAAGCCGCCAGCAAGCATGACACCGCGTTTTACTGCTTCAATGAGCTGCGGCATATTTCCGTGACAGGGGTTGTATGCACTACCAGTATTAATGATTCCAATGACAGGACGATCTAAGGCGCTATTGGTATAGCCTGCGCCCTTGATGAATGCTTTACGTAAAAATAAAGAGAAGCCTTTATCTCCATAGCTCGTTAAGCCTTTTCGTAAACCACTCTCAGGCGCTGTTTTAGGATCTTTCGGCTTAGTGCTCATATTTGTCTCAAGGATTATTTTTAGTATAAAAGTCTATTTAAGGCTTATTTTGTCACCTAAAAATAGGCTCATGATTTTCTCTTTACCCATCATGAGGATGAATCTCACCGCTTGTGGATGCATTCATTGTTAAGTGTTGCAGCAGGATTCGCCGCTAGAGCAGGCGGAGGCAGTCTCTACAGGAGCTGGCTCTTGGGTATAGCGTGCAATAAAGGCATGCTTACTTTGAAGGGGTAATTTGATCCATACAAAGTGACCAGATCCAGGGGCAACATCAATTGGTTCGCCGCTCATATTCCACATGGCATCCAAAACGATATCTTGATTGCCTTGTGGTTCGATGATCTCCAGTTTGTCGCCAACAGAAAAGCGGTTTTTAACATCCACCTTGACGCGACCAGTAGCTAAATCCATATCCATGGTTTCAGCAACATATAAGCTTCTACCTGACAGTGAATAACCTCGCATATACAGTTGGTAATCCTTGTCATGGTGACGCTCATAAAATCCGTCGGTATAGCCACGATTCGCAAGACCTTCTAGATTACCAAGTAATGTAGTGTTGAATGGTCGGCCAGTAACTGCGTCATCTATAGCCGAACGATACGCTTGGCATGTACGCGAAACATAATAAGGAGACTTAGTGCGACCTTCAATCTTGAATGAGTCGACACCCATCTTAGTTAATCTTTCGATATGCTCAACCGCACGTAAGTCCTTCGAGTTCATGATGTAGGTGCCATGTTCATCTTCTTCCATTGGCATCAAGTCATCTGGCCTTTTAGCTTCTTGTAGGAGAACGACATCGCCACTAGAAGTTTGTTGGCCTGGTTTGACCTTGTAATCCCAGCGACAGGCATTAGTACAGGCACCTTGATTAGAATCACGATGAGACATGTAGCCCGATAAGAGGCAGCGTCCAGAGTAAGCAATACATAAAGCACCATGGACAAATACTTCAAGCTCCATTTCAGGGCAATCTTGACGCACTTCTTCAATCTCATCAAAAGAAAGTTCACGAGACAAAATGACTCGGCTAATACCAACCGAGCGCCAAAACTTGGCAGAGGCACCATTCACCGTATTGGCTTGTACGGATAAATGGATGGGCATATCAGGCCAGGCTTCTCTAGCCATCATGATCAAACCTGGATCAGACATGATGAGAGCATCAGGATTTAAAGCAACAACTGGCGACATATCCTTGATATAGGTGCGAGTCTTTGCACCATGCGGTAATAAGTTAGAAACCAAGAAAAACTTTTTGCCCAATTCATGCGCGGTATCAATACCTTGCTTGAGCACTTCAATCTTGCCGAAGTCATTATTACGAACTCGCAAGGAATAACGAGGTTGGCCAGCATAAATGGCATCCGCTCCAAATTCAAAAGCGGTTCGCAACATGGAAAGGCTGCCGGCAGGGGCTAAAAGTTCTGGGGTTTTGATCATGAGGGCTATTTTAAAGCTCTTAGAGACTTTTGGGTTCTGGCTCCTTTAGCAAGTAAAAATACCTATAAACAGGCCTTTTCTTACTCAGATAATCTTTCGGAATGCTGTTACCTTGCCGGCCGGACGATTAATTCAGGAGAGATTTGCGGCAGAGCGTTATGATTGCGGGGATGAAACAAGTCACATTAAATTTATTAACTAGGGTTTAAAAATGAAAAAATTTAGTCTATTAGCAGCATCTATTTCTACGGTTGTTTTATTGGCTGCTTGTAGTAATGCTACCAAGCTTTCTACTGAACCAATGCCTAGATCTGGATTCTTACCAGATTATTCATTGTTAGTGCCCATGTCTACCTCTGTACCAGATGCGCGTATTTGGAGATATAGAATCTCAGGCGTTAATCCTGGTGCATATACCGCTGTGATTTTGGATCCTATTTATTTAAATCAAAGCACTACTAAAGATGTCAGTGCTGAATCGATTACTAAAGCAAAGGCAGCATTGCAGGCTTCTATGATTGAAGCAGTGAGTGCGCGTGGCAATATTCAGATTGTCACTAAGCCAGGCCCTGGTGTTGCCCGTGTATCCGTGGGGATTACTGGTGCCGAAAGCTCTAATGATTATTTGAAACCATGGAACTTCACTCCAGTTGGGTTAGCTGCTAATGCAGCAGCCTTTGCTGGCGGCGTGAATGCTAAAACTCCTGCACTTGTAATTGAAAGTAAGATTACTGATAGCCAAAGCAATAAGCTATTGGGTGAGGGTTTAGTAACTGTGCAAGGTGAATCCTTTAGAACGGCTAGCGGCTCTGTTGACTCATTTATTGGAATGGCCAAAAAAGCAGTTCAGGTAGCCATGGAAACCTCTGCAAACCCTACGCCAACCGGTAAATAAGAGATCTCTATGTATTTTGTTAAAAATATTCTGATATTGGCTACTTGTGCATTATCTGCTTTGCCATTGAATGTATCTGCAGATGAAGCATCTCGTAATAAGGAAATTGCTGAGCGTTTCGCAAAATGCGACACAAATCGTGATGGCAAGTTGACGATGAACGAAGCTAAGGGATGCATGCCTCGAATCTATGATCACTTCAGCAGCATAGATACTGCTAATAAGGGGTATGTTACTGTCGCGCAAATTCAAACTATGGCCTCTCGCTAGCGACTACAAGAGCCTCTTTCGAGGCTCTTTTTTATTGGATACGATATGGCTGTAATTATTCCCGAGTTTGTGCAAAAAAGAATTACCCTTACTTCTGATGACGGCCCAATAGAAATTGCTTGTCAAGTTGGCGGCAATGGCCCACCGATCTTATTGCTTCATGGTTTCCCGCAAACTAAGGCAATTTGGGAAATCGTTGCCCCTGAATTAGCTAAAAACTTTACGGTTGTCGCTTCTGACCTGCGTGGTTATGGAGAGTCTTCCAAGCCTCATGGCAAGGCAGACCATTCGACTTACTCCAAAAGATCGATGGCCTCTGACCAGCATGCGCTCATGAAAGCCTTGGGCCATGAGCAATTTTTCTTATTGGGTCACGATCGAGGTGGCAGAGTTTCTCATCGTCTTGCAATGGATTACCCAGAGAGTGTTTTGCGTTTGATGGTCTTGGATATTTCTCCAACTCTCACAATGTATGAGAACACCACAATGGAGTTTGCTAAAGGTTACTGGCACTGGTTTTTCTTAATTCAAGCAGAGCCCATTCCAGAAACCTTGATTGGCGCAAACCCTGAGTTTTGGATTACTAAGCACATGGGGCGTCATGCTGGTACGGGTATATTTTCTCCGCAGCGCTGGGCAGAATATCTGGCTGGCGCAAGCAATCCACAGAGTATGCATGCTATGTGCGAAGACTACCGTGCTGCAGCAACGATTGATTTAATTCATGACCGAGCAGATAGGGCGGCTGGCAAAACACTCAAAATGCCTTTTAGGGTGTTGTGGGGTGAGCATGGCATTGTCAATAAATGCTTTAAACCAATTGAGGACTGGGAAGCGGTAGGTCAGAATGTATCTGGGCGGGTTGTCCCTTGTGGGCACTATATCCCAGAAGAGCTCCCAAGAGAGCTCATTACTGAAGCTCGATCCTTCTTTGCTTAAACTTGAGTATTAAGCTAATCTCTTGTTATCTATTCCTTGTCGAAGGTTCTCTCATGAATCAGTCCATTAAAAAACTTTTTCTCTTAAGTACAGCGCTCATCTCTATGTCTGTATATGCTCAAAAAAATGATGCCATTCTGAATACCCAGCAAGTGCAGCAAGCGATTGCTCGTGGAGCAATAGTTTGGGATGTACGCGATGAAAAAAGTTTCTTTGAGGGCCACATACCTGGAGCAATTAATATTGGCGAGGTGGGAAGTGTTCTTAGAGACCCTAATAAAGAAGACTATATTGCTACTGAAAAGATACAAAAGCTCTTTAATGATGCTGGCTTAAATATTAATCGAGATATCGTTGTCTATGGTGCACGTGGTAACCCCTATGCGTATTTTGGTTTGTACACTGTTCAATATTTTGGTGGCAAGCAGGCGCAGATTTATCACGATGGTTTTGATGGCTGGAAAACAGCTGGGTTACCCATTCAGAAAGAACGTCAAACATCTGCTCCTGTATCGGTGACTCTTGTTCCACAAACACAGTTGGTGGTATCAAACGAAGAAATGCTCAAACTTGCTCAATCCAAGTCTGTACAGATTGTCGATGTGAGAACGCCTGATGAATATTCAGGTAAGGACGTTCGCGCTATTCGGGGTGGCCATATTCCTAACTCAGTTAACATTCCATTTGAAGATAACTGGCAGGATCCTGCTACGGCAATCAAGCTGAGAAAAAAACAGCTGACAGATAACTCTGGTATGAGTCTAAAAAGTGAGGCAGATCTTAAAAAGCTCTATGCCAACTTAGATCCAGATAAGGAAACAGTGGTGTATTGCCAAAGTGGCGTTCGGGCTGCTGAAACAGCAGTTGTCTTGAAAAACCTCGGATTTAAAAAAGTGAAGGTTTACGACTCATCCTGGCTTGGGTGGGGCAATAACTTAAAAGCGCCGGTTGATGATGAGTCTTTCCTCAACGTTGGGGCATTAAATGCTAAGTTGAGTGCGATGCAAAATAAGATTAACCAGCTGGAAGAGGCGCTGAAGGCCAAAAACAATTAAATACTGAGCGGAGTAGTTTAAAAAATCTAAATAAATCAATTATTTAGGCGTTTTTTTAATCATTACTCTGGATGAAAGTTATTGCTGGCCATGAAGCTGATGGTTCGTTCAAAGCCTAAAATGCGGATATAACGCCAAGCGATATCGCGATATTTATTGTCTAGATAGCCAATAGCGATTTCAGGCGTCCTTTTGGACAGGTCGATTTGTTCAATTGCACGGGCCCAGCGTTTAAGTCTTGTTGACATATTTGTCACCTCCATGGGCATACAACGCACCAGAATGAGGTGGAGATGACAAGAATTACTAAATATTTAACAAATATCTTGTGGGCTTGCATCCCTTAAATCGAGACTACTTTATGGGGATTGAGGATATTTTGGGGGTCCAGAGCCCTTTTTAAGGTCTTCATCAGATCGTGTGCCACAGCACCCTTATGCGCCCTTAAGTGAGCTAATTTGAGCTGCCCAACCCCATGTTCTGCTGAGATTGAACCCTGGTAGCGCTCCACTTGGGCATAAACCAGCTCATAGATAGCCTTTTCATGCTTTGGGTTGAATGTCTTTGGATCTACTCCTAGAGGTGGGGCAATGTTGTAGTGAAGGTTGCCATCACCCAAATGCCCAAAATTAATGATCCGGACACCTGGGCACTTTTGCCTTATCAGAGAGTCAGTGTCCTGAATAAAGCTTTCTAAAGAGGAAAGGGGGATGGTGATGTCATGCTTCAGATTGGCGCCGTCTTCGGCTTGTGCCAGAGTAATATGCTCACGCATATGCCAAAACGCATTAGCTTGGCCCAGATTGCTAGCGATCACTGCATCACTAATGATATTCGCCGAAAAAGCCTCCTCCAAAATAGTTTCGAGCAGTTTTCGAACATGCTCTTCACTTTCATGATCCGACAGTTCAATTAACACTGTGAAGGGTGGATTTCCTTTTAATGGATTGGCCATCTGTGGAAAGTGTTTCTCATTGAGGGCTAATGATTCTTGAGTCATCATTTCAAAACCAGTTAGTAATGAGGTTGCACGCTTCTGAAATAAAGTCAGTAGAGCAATAGTAGATGCAATATTGTCAGTAGCAACTAGTGTCGTCCATTGAGAGATCGGCAGTGGATAAAGCCTCATGACCGCTGCTGTGATAATGCCTAGGCTACCTTCAGAACCAATGAAAAGGTCACGCAAATCGTAGCCCGTATTATCTTTACGCAAACCTTTGATGCCATTCCAAATCTCACCTTGAGCAGTGACTACCTCAAGGCCTAAGCAAAGATCACGAGTATTGCCATAGCGCAGTACATTAGTACCACCAGCATTGGTGGCTAAGTTGCCACCAATCATGCAACTACCTTCTGCGCCAAGACTGAGTGGAAACAAAAAATCTTGTGCTGCAGCTTTTTCTTGAACAGCCTGCAAAATACATCCTGCTTCTAGCGTAATGGTTTGATTAGCAGCATCAATCTCGCGGATTTGATTCATCCGCTTGAGATTGAGAATGACTTGCTTGCCGCTATCGTCAGGCGTAGCACCACCACACAAACCGGTATTACCGCCTTGTGGAACGATGGCGACATGATGAGCGGCGCAAAGCTTCACAATATTAGCTACTTCTTCAGTTGTTTTAGGTAAAAGGACCGCTAAGGCTTTGCCGGTGTAGCGTTTGCGCCAATCCGTCAGGTAGGGCGATTTATCTACATCTTCAGTAAGAACAAATTGCTTGCCTAATGCTGCGCCAAATTGTTCGATCAAGGCTTGCGTCATTACTCAGCCTGCCTCTTTTGCTTGGCCAAGATTTTTGCTTCCTGCTTAATTGGCTTGAGATAGATTAGCAAACAAATAAAGCCAGTTGTAGCGATGATGGTCTCCAATAGCGCCATCCAAAAATTGGTACCAGTCTCCAGAATGCGTACTAAACCTTCGGTGATATAGAGGAGGATTAACATTGAAGCCCATTGCATGGTGTAGACCTTGCCTTTCCAGAGGCCTGGAATTGCAAAGAGTAAGGGAATGCCTTTGAGTATCAACCAAGAACCACCAGGGCGAAGAGGAGAAATAAACCATTCCCAACACACGCACAGAATAAATAAGTCGACAAAGGCTGCTGTTGCCAGCAGTTGGTAGGGGTTCATTGCAAGTAATTTCTTGAACATCTTGATTATTTTTTCTGCAAAAGCTTGAGTGCAGTTTGGGCTAAGCGCTTGCCTTGGGCTTTTGCTAAACGCTGTTCTTCTGGGCTAATCGGAGCTCGACCATCTGCATGTGCCAAGTGAGTAACTCCATAGGGGCTGCCACCTGTTGTCGAAGACATCAAATCAGGTTCACTATAGGGTAGGCCGACAATGATCATGCCGTGGTGCAGTAGAGGAATCATCATGGTGAGTAAAGTGCTTTCTTGCCCACCATGCATACTGCCTGTGCTAGTAAATACACAAGCAGGCTTTCCAATTAAAGCGCCGTTGAGCCATTCCGATGAACTACCATCCCAAAAATATTTCATCGGGGCTGCCATGTTGCCAAAGCGAGTAGGGGACCCCAGGGCTAAGCCAATACATTCCTGAAGATCAGTGTATTCAACATAGGGTGCACCCTCATTCGGTACTGAAGCTTCTGTGGCCTCACAAACGGCGGAGATTGCAGGAACGGTTCTGAGTCGCGCACTGATGCCAGCAACGCTTTCGATGCCCTCAGCGATCAGGCGAGCCAGATCCTTGGTGGCACCATAACGGGAGTAGTACAAAACTAAAATTTCAGGTTGATTCATATTCTCTTATGATACGGCGATGCGCCTTATTCGTAATCCCCAATTATGGCTTGCTCTGGGCAAACAGCTCTGGGAGCGTAATCGCGGCCTCAATCTCAATCAGATTGCTGCTAGCCTGGCCTTCACGACCACTTTATCTTTAGTGCCAATGCTCACCATCGCTACCATTCTGATTGGCTATTTACCCAGCGTCATACAGGTAAAAAATGCTTTTAGAACCTGGTTGCTCGATACCTATATGCCCGGCGGCCTAAATCAACAAGTGTTTACCTACCTGGAGCAGTTTTCATCAAAAGCAAGTGGATTAACTTATATTGGATTAGTTGGTTTAGTGATTACCACCATCATGACATTGGCAGTGATTGAAGCAGCATTTAATCAAATCTTCAAAGTACAAGAACGACGCCCTCTATTTAAAAAGGTACTGATCTATAGTGCCGCAACTTTTTTAGGCCCTTTACTTTTAGGTATTAGCATCTATTTAAGTGGCGTTTTATTTAGCGCCTCTGAAGGATGGATTGAAGCGATATCCATTGGCTTTCGCCTGATGGCAGCGATTGCCCCCATTTTTCTAGCAATCGTTGTCTACACAGTGGTTTATAAAGTTCTGCCATATTCTAAAATTCTTTGGTCGGATGCCTTTTCTGGTGCTTTCTTTGCGGCTATCAGCTTTGAGCTGATGAAGTTTGGCTATGCTCTTTTTCTAAGCCACACCGCCTTCTATAAGACTGTTTATGGTGCCTTTGCCATCTTCCCCTTAGCGCTGCTCTGGATCTATATGACCTGGTGGATCACTCTTGCTGGAGCGATCTTAGTGGCCAATTTACCCAACATCCGCAGTGGTGTCATTAGGGTTATTCGTTACTAAAAGAGGTCCTTCAGCCCTTGATTGGTAGAGATCTTCGGCATATATTGAAAGGATCAATACCGTATTTGTATTGTTTCTGGAGATGAGATGAAAGTTCGCGATATATTGCGCGTAAAGGGCAGCACCTTATTTACTGTTGCCCCTGAGACTGCACTGCAAACTGCGGTGTTGGTTATGAGCGAACATGACATCGGCTCTTTGGTTGTCATGCAGTACGAAAAACTAGTCGGCATCTTGACTTTCCGTGAAGTGATTGCAGCTTTAGCAACGCATCATGGGAAGCTGGACGACCTGCAAGTCAGCGTCGTAATGAATCAGAAGCCACGGACTTGCAATATGGAAACGGAGATCGATGAAGTCCGTCGTATGATGCTAGTTGATCACACTCGCTATTTACCTGTGGTGGATCAAAAAATACTGATGGGTGTAATCTCTTTTTATGATGTGGCCAAATCAGTGGTCGAGTCACAGGACTTCGAAAACACAATGCTAAAGGCCTATATTCGCGATTGGCCAGAAGATACCGAAAAGCCTGTCAACTAGCTGCTAACTAGTTGTTTTAAGCTGATATTCCTGACAAATGACATAATGTACTTATGTCAGGAAATACTTTAGGCCTCCTCTTTACTGTTACCACTTTTGGTGAGTCTCACGGTCCCGCTATCGGGGCGGTAGTCGATGGCTGCCCGCCTGGTATGCCTTTATCGGAAGCGGACCTTCAGTTAGACTTAGATCGTCGCAAGCCAGGCACCTCCCGTCATGTTACCCAACGCAAAGAAGAAGATCGGGTTGAGATTCTCTCGGGCGTCTTCGAGGGCAAGACTACAGGCGCACCCATTTGCCTCTCAATACGTAATACTGATCAGCGCAGTCAAGACTATAGCGATATCTTGCAAACATTCAGACCAGGCCATGCTGACTATGCCTATCACCATAAATATGGATTTCGCGATCCCCGTGGTGGCGGTAGATCCTCTGCACGTTTAACTGCGCCTGTTGTTGCGGCAGCAGCCATTGCAAAAAAATGGCTTTATGAACAATACGGTACAGAGTTCTATGGTTATATGAGTCAACTCGGTTCATTAGAAATTCCATTTAAGGATCTTTCTCAGGTTGAGAAGAATTCTTTCTTTGCTGCTAACGCTGACATCATTCCGCAGCTTGAGGCTTATATGGATGAGCTGCGTAAAGCAGGGGACTCTTGTGGCGCACGCATTGAGGTA
This sequence comes from Polynucleobacter meluiroseus, assembly GCA_945864455.1. Taxonomy (GTDB): domain Bacteria; phylum Pseudomonadota; class Gammaproteobacteria; order Burkholderiales; family Burkholderiaceae; genus Polynucleobacter; species Polynucleobacter meluiroseus_B. The sequence goes on from CAMBBT010000017.1 coordinate 16,270, forward strand.
CGTGCGCGTAATATTCCTATTGGCTTAGGTGAACCTCTCTTTGATAAATTGGATGCCGATATTGCACACGCCATGATGGGAATCAATGCTGTTAAAGGTGTTGAGATCGGTTCTGGCTTTAAATCCGTTACTCAGCGTGGTAGTGAGCATGGCGATGAAATGCATCCTGATGGCTTTGCTAGCAATCATTCTGGTGGCACCTTGGGCGGCATCAGTAGCGGTCAAGACCTGCGGGTTTCTATTGCCATTAAACCTACCTCTAGCATCATGAGTCCAAAGCAATCGATTGATTTAGATGGTAAGCCGATTACCATTCAAACCAAAGGGCGTCATGATCCTTGTGTTGGCATTCGCGCTACACCCATAGCTGAAGCGATGTTGGCCTTGGTAGTGATGGATCACGCATTACGTCATCGCGCTCAATGCGCCGATGTCAACGTGGCAGTTAAACCTATTCCCGCATCTCGCCCGGGATCAACATCCGATTGATGGCAATTGTTTAGATGACGCCATCTCTTCGTTGGGCCTTCGGGTCCTTTTTCTTTTTATATTTTGCTTATATTGGTCTGGTCTCACCGTACGCTAGTCTGTTTTTTTTGGAGCGTGGATTTAGCGTGATAGAGATTGCGGTGTTGATGTCAATGCTGCAAGTCACCCGCATTATCGGACCATTTTCTTGGGGCTGGCTCTCTGACTTTTTATCTAATCGCGTTGGGATTATTCGTTTTTGTGCCTGCCTTGCAGCGCTAGTCTTTTTATCCATTTACTTTTTAGAAAGCTACATCAGCTTTTTTATCTGGATGTTTGTGCTCCATACCATCTTGAGCAGCCTGATGCCTCTTGGAGAATCTGCAACCGTACACGCTTTATTTAAAGACAATTCTTTTGATAAACGTTATGGACGTTTGCGTCTGTGGGGGTCTCTAGGCTTTATCTTTATGGTGCTGACTGCTGGTGAGCTCTTTCAACGAAAATCAGTAGAGCTCTATCCCTTAGTAGGTGCGATTGTTTTGATATTACTAGCCTTGGTCACTTTTTTACTGCATGAACCGAAGATGGAGCGCCGCAAAATGGTGAAAGGTGAATTGCTAGTAGTTCTCTTGAATCCTGATGTTCGCTGGTTTTTAATCTCTGGTTTCTTTATGGTGTTTGCTCATGCAGCCCTATACGTTTTTTATTCTCTCTATCTTGCTAATCTTGGCTACGATAAATTTCAGATTGGCCTGTTCTGGGCCTTAGGCGTATTTGCAGAAGTCATTTTCTTTTATTTCCAAAGTAAAGTACTCAGTCGTTTAGATGCTGAGGTTATCCTTCAGGCAGCCTTTGGGATTGGGGTGGTGCGCTTTATTCTGATTGCATTCTTACCGATCACATCTGTTCTGATCTTTGCGCAAGTGTTACATGCAGGTACATTTGCGGCTCACCATAGCGCTGCAACAAAATTACTCCAGCGCTGGTTTACAGGTCCCCTGCAAGCGAGAGGGCAAGCCTTGATGGCAACTGTTTCTTATGGTCTAGGCGGCACCTTGGGCGGATTATCTGCAGGCTGGATCTGGGAGCTATCTCAACCACGTGATGTGTTTGTCATGGCTGCATTTGCCTGTGGTTTAGCTGGTATGGCGATTCAAAAAATGAGACCACGCCACCACCCAAGTAGCTGAAGAAAATACTAGAAAATACTAGAAAATGCTGCTTACTGAATCTTCGCCTTAGCGCGAAGTTTTTGCATCATTTCTGAGAACTTTTCTTTTTGCCAATTCTGATCAGACATGATCATTTGTTTTAGCTGATCTTTCGTCTCATCAAAGCTAGGAGCCTTAGCATCACGAGAATCTAGCATTTTGATAATGTGGTATCCGAATTGAGATTTGACTGGCTTATCGGTAGTCTGGTTGTTCTTGAGTTGCACCATGGCTTTTGAAAACTCAGGAACTAGGGCTTTATCAGATACCCAGCCGAGGTCGCCACCATTCTTAGCTGAGCCAGGATCTTTAGATTTGGCCTTGGCAATATCTCCAAAATTAGCGCCAGCCTTCAGTTGGGCAATGATTGCTTTTGCATCTGCTTCTTTTTCCACCAAAATATGCTCTACGTGATATTCCTTGCCGGCATACTGGCCCTTGATGTTTTCATAGGCAGCTTTGAGATCTGCATCCGTGACGCCTTCGCGCTCTACATAGTCCTCAAAAACAGCGCCCACTAAAACTCCCACACGGGCTTGTTCTAATTGCTCGCGTACTGCTTCCTTTTGAATAACTCCACGCTTATCAGCCTCTTGCAAAATCAATTCACGGGTGATGAGCATCTCGCGGGCTTGATCTCGCACTTGAGGATCATCTGGCTTACCGGTTTTTTCCACCAATTTATCTAATTGCGACTTAGGAATCGCTTTGCCATTGACGATGACAGCATTCTGGGCAGCTGCATTTGCTGATAAGAAGAGGGCAAAAAAACTGATGATAAAGAGGGGTTGTAATTTCAACATAATGGGGGATTATTGAATAAGTGGTCTAAATGATTTGCTGACAGTGTAAATCAAACTGAAGAACCGGATTCACCCGGTGCTGTGGCATTAATCGTTAAAGCATGAATCTCTACTGGGATATGCCGATTTAAGGCGGCATAGACCGCACGATGCCGCGCCACTAAGCTCAAGCCCTTGAATTCTGGAGCAACGATAGTCAGTTTAAAGTGACCGCCGCCACTAGCCGCACCCGCATGACCAGCATGCAGATGGCTTTCATCCTCAATCTGAAGATACTCAATAGCAAATGATTTGTGTAGATCCTGCTCAAATAGCGTAATGCGTGCTTGATTAATACTCATTCAGAAGATTGCTCCATATGACGTGATAGCCAGACACCTTGAATAATGACAAAGGCCACCAGTAAACCTGTACTGCCAAAAAGTTTGAAGTTAACCCAAGTTTCTTCAGAGTATTCAAAAGCGATATAGAGGTTGAGAATGCCCATCAAAAAGAAGAATGCAGCCCATGCCATATTGAGTCGATGCCAAACAGAATGCGAGTTTTCTGGCTTGAGACTGACTTGCTTGCCCATGAGAACTTGAATCCAATTTTTACTAAAAAATTGGGCGCTAATAAATAAAGCCCCTGAAAATAGCCAGTAAAGGGCAGTCGGTTTTAGCTGAATGAAAGTCTTGTCATGCAAAAAGATGGTCAGGCTACCAAATACCAGAATCATTACCAAACTAATCCACTGCATGGCATCAATCTTGCGGTGACGATAGTAAACCCACAGAATTTGTCCAATGGTGGCAACCATAGCAACAATGGTTGCGGTATAGATATCGCCAAACTTGAAGGCGATAAAGAACAGAATGATGGGGAAGAGATCGAATAAAAATTTCATAAGAGGCATTATCCAGCTATTTAATATTTCAGCTCTTATTTTTAAGATTCGTTTGTGGGCTTTGCATTAGAGCTGGGCTCAAAACTCAAAGATGCAGAATTGATGCAATAACGTAAACCAGTAGGGTTTGGACCATCATTAAAGACATGGCCTAAATGGGCGTCACAGTTGGCGCAACGTACTTCAGTACGAATCATTCCATGGCTAGCATCTTTAATTTCCTTGATGGCTGATTCTTCCTCTGGTTGGTTGTAACTAGGCCATCCACAGCCAGCATCAAACTTAGTTTCTGAGAGAAAGAGCGGGGTATGGCAGCAAACGCAGCTATATCTACCTTTGTCCCAATGGTCCCAATACTTTCCAGTAAATGGCCTTTCAGTTGCAGCCTCTCTTGTGACGCGATACTCAATATCAGTCAGCATTTTTTTGTATTCTGGATCTGTTTTTTTCATAAGAACTCTCTTGATTTCAATCGGTAATGAGGCTCTAAGAAGAGCAGCTAACTTCAGTCAATTCTAAATCTGACGGTGGGGGATCGGCATACTCTTGGTATTGCTCTTGTTCATCAAATGGCCTCTCTAAAATACTCAAGAGTTTAGCCACTTCAGAAAAGTCCTGCTGTTGAGCCTTTTCAATAGCAGCTTGGGCTAAATGATTGCGCAATATATATTTTGGGTTTACTACATTCATTTTTTGTTTACGGTCAGCATCGACACTTGATTCTGCCTGTAAGCGAGCGATGTAATCACTAAACCATTGATCCATCGCATCTCTATTAATGAAGTCATTACGAGCTTGGATTTGGCTAATAGGGGCATCGGTATTAATCTGTGCAAGCCCTCTAAATAGCTTTGTAAAATCGACTCTTGCGTCATGCATTAATTGGAGCAGTCTTTCAATCAACTGGATATCTTCTG
>CAMBBT010000018.1 GCA_945864455.1 Polynucleobacter meluiroseus
ACGTGATGAGCGTCCAAGAAGCGGCCTAAGCCCCGAACTGTTGTGACTTTACGTACTTTTGCCATGCCGGCTAAACCACCAGTTAACTTCGCAATCACAGAATCTTTATAGCCACGTAATTGATCGATCTCGATCTTTGGTTCACCAAACGTAATGCCATGCTTAGACATCGTTTTGACTTCATCCATCACTGAAGTGGTGTGCAGTAATGCTTTGGAGGGAATACAACCTACGTTAAGGCATACGCCGCCTAAGGTCGAGTAACGCTCAAGCAAAATCGTATTCATACCCAAGTCAGCACTTCGGAATGCAGCGCTGTAACCGCCAGGGCCAGCGCCAAGTACCAATACTTCGCACTCGTGATCTACTTTGCCACTGTATTGACCAGCAACTGGTGCTGAGGCTGCAGCTTTTACTGGTTCAGGTGGAGGTGGAGATACTGTCGTAGCTTGTACTGCAGCTGCAGCGCTTGCTTCAATCTGCGCAATCACAGAGCCCTTGCTAATCTTGTCGCCGAGTTTGACTGCAATACTCGTAATCGTTCCAGCAGCATCTGCCGGGATCTCCATAGTTGCTTTATCAGACTCGAGTACTAATAAAGGTTGCTCTTTTTCTACGACATCACCAATCTTTATTAGAATTTCAATTACTGGCACATCGGAGTAGTCACCAATATCGGGGACGAGGATCATTTGCTTAGCCATCGATCCCCCTTACAGCGTAGCACGACGGAAGTCGGCTAAGAGTTGTGCAATATATAAATTGAAACGGGTAGCTAATGCACCATCAATCACACGATGATCTGCAGAAAGAGATAATGGGCAGATCAGGCGTGGCACAAATTGCTTGCCATCCCATACTGGCTTCATAGCAGCTTTGCTTACACCCAAAATGGCGACCTCTGGAGCATTCACGATGGGTGAGAAGTAAGTTCCACCGATGCCACCCAAAGAAGAAATAGTGAAACTTGCGCCCTGCATTTGATCTGGCTTGAGCTTGCCCTCGCGTGCCAATGCTGCTAACTCAGCAGTTTCTTTGGCAATCTCGAAGATGCCTTTTTTGTCCACGTTTTTGATGACCGGCACTACTAAGCCAGTAGGCGTATCTGCAGCAAAGCCGATATTGAAGTACTTCTTCAAAATTAAATCGTCACCATCAAGCGAACTATTAAATTCTGGATATTTCTTTAGGGCAGCTACAGCAGCTTTCATTAAGAAAGCGAGCATCGTAATCTTGGCGCCCCTTTTTTCATTATCTTTATTGGTCTCGACACGAAATGCCTCTAAGTCAGTCACATCTGCATCTTCGTGATACGTCACTGCCGGAATCATGACCCAGTTACGACCTAGATTCGCTGCGGTGATCTTCTTAATGCGATTTAATGGCTGGCGCTCAATCTCACCAAACTTCGTGAAATCTACTTTTGGCCAAGGAATCAGATTCAGGCCACCTAAACTTCCGCCGCTCGATGCTGCAGCGGGGCTGCCAGCACCACCACTCATGGCTGCTTTAACAAAGGACTGTACGTCTTCTTGGGTAATGCGGCCCTTGGGTCCAGATCCTTTGACCTGTTGAACAGTCACGCCCAGTTCACGTGCAAATTTACGCACCGATGGACTTGCATGACTGAGTGATTCGTCCATTGCTGGAGATGGGTTTGACATTGGAGGAGGTGCTGGAGCACGAACCACTGGTGGCTCAACTGCTACAGGCTTGCTTACTGGTACTGGTGCTGGTGTTGCTGCTGCTGTTGGTGCTGGTGTTAGTGCCGCTAAAGATGATTCGCCTTCCAGAATCAAGACCACTGAGCCTTGGGAAAGATTGTCACCAATCTTCACTTTGACTTCTTTCACAACACCCGAGTGCGATGAAGGAACATCCATGGTGGCTTTGTCAGACTCAAGTACAACGATAGATTGCTCTTTTTCAACCTGATCACCTGGCTTAACCAAGACCTCGATCACTGGAATATCTTTATAGTCCCCAATATCGGGGACTTTGATTTCGATTGTTTGACTCATGAATTCTTCTCGTTTAAACCGTCATTGGGTTTGGTTTAGTAGTATCAATGCCATACTTCTGAATCGCTTCCGCAAGTTTTTGGCGGTCCATCTGACCAGCATCCACTAAAGATCTCAGGGCGGTGACCACAATCCAGCGACGATCCACCTCAAAGAAGTCACGCAGCTTTTCACGGGTATCAGAGCGCCCAAAGCCATCTGTACCCAATACTTCATAGCGACGACCAATGTGCTGAATCGCTGGACGAATCTGCTCAGCAAATAAACGCACATAGTCAGTAGCTGCAATGATTGGGCCTGAAGTATCTTTTAAGCACTTCTCCACATGAGAAAGTAAGGGTGCTGCTGCTGGATTTAAGAGGTTGGCGCGATGTACCGTATTCCAATCTCGGCCTAACTCAGTAAAGCTTGGGCAACCCCACAAGTCAGAGGCAACACCCCAGTCTTGATGCAAGATTTCTGCTGCCTCAATCACTTCACGGAAAATGGTTCCTGAGCCGAGAAGTTGAACGCGTAACTTAGCATTAGTGTCACCAACAGACTTCAGCTTGTACATCCCTTTGATGATGTCTTTTTCAGCACCCTTTGGCATTCCGGGATGAGCGTAGTTTTCATTCATCAAAGTGATGTAGTAGTAAACATCTTCCTGAACTTCCAGCATACGGCGCATACCATCTTGAATCACCACTGCCAATTCAAATGCGAATGTCGGGTCGTAGCTAATGCAGTTTGGTACTGCCCCACTCCAAAGGTGGCTATGACCATCTTCGTGTTGCAAGCCTTCGCCGTTTAGCGTAGTCCTACCCGCTGTACCGCCCAGTAAGAAACCGCGGCTGCGCATATCACCTGCTGCCCATGCCAAGTCGCCAATCCGCTGGAAACCAAACATCGAGTAGAAGATGTAGAAAGGCAACATCGGCACACCATGGGTGGAGTAAGAAGTTGCGGCTGCAATCCAATCGCACATCCCACCCGCTTCATTAATACCCTCTTGCAAAATCTGACCGGTCTTATCCTCTTTGTAGAACATCAATTGATCATGATCTTCTGGAGTGTAGAGCTGTCCTAACTGATTCCAAATACCGAGTTGGCGGAACATACCTTCCATACCAAAGGTACGAGATTCATCCGGAACAATCGGGACTACCCGTTTGCCTAAAACTTTATCGCGCACCACGGTATTGAGCAGGCGCACAAATGCCATGGTTGTGGAAATCTCTCGACCTTCTGCAGTGGCTTCAAGTAGCGGAGCAAATACCTCTAATGCAGGAACAGGCAAGCTTTCTGCCTTCATACGACGCTGCGGTAAATAACCACCCAACTCTTGGCGACGCGCCTTCATGTACTCCAACTCAGGGCTAGCTTCAGCAAACTTCACCAAAGGCATGTCATCGAGCTCCTCGTTCTTTACCGGAATATCAAAACGATCACGGAAACGACGGACGTCATCATCGTTCATCTTCTTCGCTTGGTGAGCAATATTCATCGCCTCACCAGATCCACCCATGCCATAACCCTTAATGGTGTGGGCTAAGATCACGGTTGGTTGATCTTTATGATTTACTGCCGCATGAAAGGCTGCATAGACTTTATGAGGATCATGGCCACCACGATTGAGTTGCCAAATCTCATCATCACTCCAGTCGCTCACTAAAGCTTTTAATTCTGGGGTGTTAAACACCGTTTCGCGAACATAGCCGCCATGCTTAGACTTCATGGTCTGATACTGACCATCAACGATCTGCCCAAGGCGCTGCATCAAGATACCTTTTTTGTCACGGGCAAATAGCGCATCCCACTGACCACCCCACACTACCTTGATCACATTCCAGCCAGCACCGCGGAACTCAGCCTCAAGCTCTTGAATAATGCTGCCATTACCGCGCACTGGTCCATCAAGACGTTGCAAGTTACAGTTCACTACAAAAATCAGGTTATCGAGTTTTTCACGGCCAGCCATACCAATCGCGCCTAAAGATTCTGGCTCGTCAGTTTCACCATCACCTAGGAAGGCCCAAACCTTACGACCTTCAGCTTTAATAAATCCACGGTCCTGCATGTAGCGCATGAAGCGCGCTTGATAAATAGCCATGATCGGGCCTAAGCCCATCGATACGGTTGGGAACTGCCAGAAGTCTGGCATCAACCAAGGGTGTGGATAGCTAGAGATACCCTTACCGCCAACCTCTTGACGGAAATTGTCTAGCTGCTCATCCGAGAGACGTCCTAACATATAGGCGCGTGCATATATTCCTGGAGCCGAGTGACCTTGAACAAAAATCAGATCGCCGCCATGATCTGGCGAAGGCGCATGCCAAAAATGATTAAAGCCTACGTCATACAAAGTTGCGGCTGACTGGAAAGAAGAAATATGTCCACCAACGTTAGTGTCTTTATTGGCGCGCAGTACCATCGCCATCGCGTTCCAGCGGGTATATGAACGAATACGGTGCTCGACGTTCTGATCACCCGGTAGGTGCGCTTGATTCTCTACTGGAATCGTATTGATATAAGGAGTCTCTGCATGAAATGGCTGCACTACTCCATTCACCCTCGCATGAGAAATTTGTTGATCAATTAAATAGGCAGCGCGCTCAGGGCCTTCATTATGGATAACGCCATCGAGGGCCTGTAACCATTCTTGAGTTTCACCAGGATCAGCATCCTGAGAATTGTGCTTGCCTAATACTTGTTCTGGAACTGCGGCCATAACTTATCTCCAATGAGTACATCGCAATTAATGATTTACTTTATAGGCAATATTCTAAGAAGGTATATGAGTGTAAACAAGCAATTTTCCACATAATGATAATATTTCTCATAATATGAGATTTTATTGCGCTGCACATAAGATCTTGAATTTAGACAAGATATGGCATTTTCAATAGCGCAATCAGGCAAAATAGGCCTCATTCATGAAAAACTCGGTATCTTTTAGATTACTCCTCAGGCCATTTAAATGGCTCCGAAAAATCCGGGGATTTAGGCTCGTATACACCCCGCTGATTGCCATTGTGATATTCACAGCTGTCATGGGCATCATATTGGGCACCCTGCAATTACAAGAAAAAAATCAGCAAGAATCTGCTCTATTTAGAGAGCTCTCTATAGCTAAGCAACGAATTCAACTGCGCTTTGTAAATAATCTAGATGTCTTAGTCAGTATGAATCGGGAGTTAGCAGCTAGCGAAGATCAGGAAAGACTGAGAAGAATTGCTTACGAGCAAGCAGCTGATTTGGTTAGCAACAACCATGAAATTATCAAAATCATCTGGATTGATGCAAAAATTCAGCGACTGTGGACAGTTCCCTTAATCAACAATAAAACAGATTGGATTAACAGATTACAAAATGACCAATTGGCCAACGAGGGACTGGTCAAGGCGATCGAACTTAGTAAAAGCACAAGCAGAGCATCGTTTAGTCAATTTATTGACCTCAGCCTTCCAGGCGATGAGCCGCTCGCAAAAGAAAGAAAAACTGTTTTTTGGCAAGTCGTTCCCAATATTGTTAGCGGAGATGTTATTGGATATTTGGCCGCTCTCTACACCACTCAAGGTATTTTAGATGCTGTGCCACCAGAACTTAAAGCCCAATACCGCTTTACCCTTCTCACGGACAATGAAAGAGTGTTGTCCATCTCATCTGATCGAGACACCCCAAGACGAGCATTCACCAACCAGACCAGTTTAGACATTGGCATTCTGAGTCCGAACTTAATTTTACGGATTGATACTTATCCTCCGCCCACTAATCTGAACTTCCGAATGTTGATTGGGGTTGTGATTGGGTTGTGCGCCTTCGTGATTTGGAGTTTGTGGTCCGTCTTAAAACAAATGCAAGTGCGCCAAGAAGCGGAAGCTAGTTTGCGGACTGAAACGAGCTTTCGTAATGCCATGGAAAATTCTACCCCTATTGGTATTCGGGCACATGACATGGAAAAGCGCATTACTTATGTAAACCGCGCATTTTGCGATATGACTGGCTGGTCAGCAAAAGAGCTGGTTGGCCTCACTCCGCCATTCCCCTTCTGGCCAGAATCTCGGCGCGAGGAACTGGTCGAGAAAATGAACCATGCCTTGCAATCCGAGGTCATATCAAAAACAGGCATTGAGGGTGCTATTTTGCGTCGCGATGGATCGCAAATTCTGACTCGTACTTTTATTGCCCCACTGATTAATGAAAAGGGCAAACAAACTGGTTGGGTTACCTCTTTAGTTGACATCTCTGAACCAGCGAAGATTCGTGAAGAACTGACCGCCTCTCAAGAACGCTTCGTTACTGTGCTTGAGGGGCTTGATGCAGCAGTATCCGTAGTAGATCTTGAGAATGACAAACTTTTATTTGCCAATCGCTTCTATCGAGAGAACTTTGGCGACGATGCTAAAGGCCATTTCAAATTAGCTAGCAATCGTAATAATCTAGAAACCTTGCGCGAAGTTGCTGAGGATCTGCAAGAATCACCACCAGGTATTCCAACCTCGTTCTTATATCAAGAATCAGAGTCAGAAGAAGTTCAATTGGATGACGGTAGCAATAAGTGGTTTGAGGTGCGTCGGCGCTTTATTCCATGGGTAGATGGTCGTTTAGCCCAACTGTTGATTGCCACTGATACTTCAATTCGCAAGGCAACAGAGGATTTGGCACGCCAACAAGAGGCACGCATGCAATTTACGAGCCGTCTGACTACGATGGGTGAAATGGCGTCATCTCTTGCGCATGAATTAAACCAGCCATTATCTGCAATTTCTAATTACTGTATGGGGGTCGCAAAACGCTTAGAGGGCAATCTTGATCCTGCTGTCAGTAAAGATATTTTGCCAGCGCTAGAAAAGGCATCTGAACAAGCCCATCGTGCAGGTACTATCATTCAACGCATTCGCGGATTTGTGAAGCGCAGTGAGCCTCAACGCAAATCCTCATCGATTACTGAAATCATTGACGATGCAGTGGGTCTTGTAGAAATTGAAGCGCACCGCCATCGCTTAAGCATTAGCTCTAATCTGGCAGGCGATTTACCCGAGGTTAATATAGACCCCGTACTGATCCTGCAGGTCCTGGTTAATCTCCTAAAAAATGCCCTTGATAGCGTGCGCGAGGCCTATCCGCTTTCCTCCCGATGGTCAGCCCCACCCGTCAACATTAGCGCTGATTTAGACACCAGTATCTTCCCAGCCATGATGCGCATTCAGGTCACGGATTCTGGGGGTGGTATTGCTGAATCTGTCATAGAACGCATGTTTGAGCCATTTTTTAGTACTAAAGTCGATGGAATGGGCATGGGGCTCAATATTTGCCGCTCCATTATTGAATCCCATCATGGACGGCTTTGGGCATCAAATGTGATGGACTCCGAACGCACTAAACTGGCCGGCTGCACCTTTACAATGCTTCTACCCCTAGAATCTTCTGATTCGGTGGAAAATGGATAAATATCCTATTTTTAGATTGACCTTGCGAGACCCCATATGAACTTAGCTGCTGCCAAACCAAACCAAGCCGAAGTCGTTTATGTCGTTGACGATGATGAGGCTGTCCGTGATTCACTCACATGGCTTTTAGAGAGTAATGGTTATGTAGTGCGCTGTCATGCTAGCGCTGAGCGTTTCTTACAGTCATTACAAAGTACTGATAAGTCCACCATCTCTTGTGCGATTCTCGATGTTCGGATGCCCGGCATGTCTGGCCTTGAACTCCAAGAGCGTTTAATCAGTGAAAACTTTCCCATGCCAGTGGCCTTTATTACTGGTCATGGTGATGTCTCAATGGCAGTCTCCACCATGAAACGTGGCGCGGTAGACTTTATTGAGAAGCCATTTAAAGAAAATGATCTTTGCAGTTTGGTTGATCGCATGTTTTCTAAAGCAAGAGTCAATTACTCACAAGCGAGTCAACGCAAAATTACTCAGAGCTTACTCAGTAAATTGACTGGTCGTGAGCGTCAAGTATTGGAGCGTATCGTTGCTGGTCGCCTTAATAAGCAAATTGCCGATGACCTTGGCATCTCTATTAAGACCGTTGAAGCCCACCGCGCTAATATTATGGAAAAGCTCAACGTCAATACCGTAGCTGACTTGCTCCGCTTGGCACTTTCAGATCCACAACCAAATTAATATAATCTCAATGCCAGCCCAATTACTTGACGGTAACGCGCTCTCCAAAAAGATTCGTACTGAAATTGCAGCGCGTGGCGCAATCGTTACCGCTAAGGGCGTTCGCCCTGGCTTAGCAGTCATCGTGGTGGGTGAAAATCCTGCCAGCCAAGTGTATGTCCGCAATAAAGTGAAAGCTTGTGAAGATGTCGGCTTTCATTCGGTATTAGAGCGCTACTCTGCTGAGCTGGGTGAACAAGAACTACTGGCTCGTATTGCCACCCTCAATGCAGATCCATCCATTCATGGCATCTTGGTGCAATTGCCACTGCCAGAACATATTGCTGCTGAGCGTGTACTTGAAGCGATTGCTCCCCAAAAAGATGTGGATGGTTTTCATGTGGCCAATGCTGGTGCCTTGATGGTTGGACAGCCTGCATTCAAACCTTGCACTCCTTATGGCTGTATGAAGATTTTGGAGAGTATTGATTACCCTATTCGGGGTGCCCGTGCTGTGATTGTTGGCGCTTCCAATATTGTGGGCAAGCCCATGGCCATGCTCCTATTACAAGCTGGTGCAACAGTGACGATCTGTAATAGCAAGACTCGCGATTTAGCGCACCATACCAAAGATGCTGACATTCTGGTGGTTGCTACTGGCAAACCCAAGATGATTGCTGGTGATATGGTGAAAACCGGTGCTGTTGTGATCGACGTGGGTATTAATCGTATGCCAGATGGCAAGCTCTGTGGCGATGTGGATTTTGATGCCGCTAAATATATCGCTGGCTGGATCACCCCTGTACCGGGTGGCGTCGGCCCCATGACTATTACCATGCTGCTCATGAATACTTTAGAAGCAGCAGAAAAAGCAGCCAAACTCTAGATCCATTAAGCTAGAGGGTATGACTAAACCTCTCTTTGCCCTACCCCCCGCTTTACAAAATAATCCACTCGTAACTTTTAGTCGTGGCATTGCTGCCTACTCAGAAGTAAAGCCTGAGCACATTACTCCGGCGATTCAGTTCTTGCTGGGTTATGCACAAACTGCTGTAGATACCGCAACAGATCCAAAAACACCATCGAGTTGGGATAAGTTGGCCGAGCCTCTAGAAGATGCAAGCGAGGCGCTAGGAAGATCTTGGGGGGTTATCTCCCATCTCAATAGCGTTGCTGATACACCTGAGTTGAGGGCCGCTTATGGAGAAATGCTGCCTGAGGTCACTGCATTCTTTTCTAGCCTTGGGCAAAACTTAGCGCTCTACCAGAAATTTAAAGAGCTCAAAAAAAGTCCTGACTTTGCAAAGCTTAATCGTGCCCAACAAAAAGTGATTGAAAACTCGCTACGAGATTTTCGTTTGGGCGGTGCTGAACTCAGTGATGCTGACAAACCACGCTTTTCTGCCATTCAGGATGAGCAAGCGGTTCTGGGTAAGGCATTTTCAGATCATGTCTTAGATGCTACTGATGGCTTTGTTCATCTAGTTACTCATAAAGTAGATCTTGCTGGCTTACCAGAAGATGCCATCGCTGCAGCGGCTGATACCGCACAGCAAAAGAATCTGCAAGGCTGGGCCTTCACCTTGCATTTCCCTTCTTACTATCCAGTGATGCAGTATTCCGAAAATCGGGAGCTACGTCGCCTGATGTACCAGGCTTATGTGACACGCTCATCAGAACTAGCTCCGCAGTACACCAAAGGCAAACTCGATTGGGATAACACTCAGAATATGTTGGAGCAACTGCGCCTACGCGATGAAGAAGCGCGCATGCTGGGATTTGCTAATTACGCAGCGCTCAGTTTGGCTCCTAAGATGGCCAATACCGTTGACGAAGTAGATCTCTTCTTAACAAACTTTGCGATTAAGTCAAAACCATTTGCCCAGAAGGATTGGCAAGAACTTTGTGAGTACGCCAAGGCAGAGCTTGGATTTACAGATGGGCTTGAGCCTTGGGATATCCCGTTTGCCGCTGAACGTTTAAAGCAAGCGCGTTATGCATTCTCCGAGAATGAACTCAAACAATATTTCCCGCTGCCAAAAGTCTTGGATGGTTTATTCCAAGTCATTCAAACACTCTTTGGTGTCAAGATTGAAGCAGCAGACTTGCCCACTTGGCATGCGAATGTGCAATCTTTTGCTGTGAAAGATCTTACTGGAAAAATACGAGCTTATTTTTATTTAGATCCCTATGCCCGCCCTGGTAAACGTGGCGGCGCCTGGATGGATGATGCTCGTGGGCGCAGAGAGCTAGCCAATGGAGAAATCCAGATCCCTGTCGCCTATCTAGTATGCAACTTTGCCCCTCCAGTAACAGTCGATGGGGTATTACGCCAACCGACCATTACTCATGATGATGTCATTACCCTCTTTCATGAGAGTGGTCATGGTTTACATCACCTCCTCACCCAGGTGAGTGCCTTAGGGGTTTCAGGCATCAATGGTGTGGAATGGGATGCCGTGGAATTGCCAAGTCAGTTTATGGAGAACTTCTGCTGGGAATGGGAAGTGCTCGAGAAAATGACAGCCCATGCGCAAACTGGCAAACCTTTACCGCGTGAGCTCTTTGAAAAAATCCTGGCTGCCAAGAATTTCCAGAACGGTTTAGCCACTTTGCGTCAAATTGTGATGTCTTTAACTGATTGGCGCTTGCATTCGAGCTTTGATGCTAAAGGCGCTAAAGATCATGCAGTGCTCGATGTTTCTAGAAGCATTGCCAATCAATACAACATCATCCCGCAACCTGAGATCTCTCGTTGGATTAATTCTTTTAGCCATATCTTTGCTGGTGGCTATGCTGCTGGTTACTACAGCTATAAATGGGCTGAGGTGCTCTCTGCAGATGCCTACTCTGCTTTTGAGGAGGCAGCAAAACTGACTGGTAGCGTATTGGATGCTAAAACTGGAACACGTTACCGAGAAGAAATTCTGGAGGTGGGTGGCAGTCGCCCTGCTGCCGAATCCTTTAAGGCGTTTCGTGGACGAGAGCCTAGCATTGATGCTTTATTGCGGCATGGTGGATTATCTTAAAGCGATTACTAATCCATTCTTTTACAAATAGAGCTTGAAATAGTCGCCAAGAAATAAAGCACCATACCAATGACAAAGACGAGATAACTACCATCGTTGAAAAATTGTAGCAATCCCACGATGACTATGCCAAGAGCAAGAACGCTCAGTAATGTTTTAGCAAACATATTAATTCCTTAAAAATGATTATTTGTAACAGTATATAATCTTAAGACAAAAAGCAATTTCATGCTTTGGATGATGTAACAGTCAATCTTTTGCTTAATTCTTCTGAATAACGGCTATCACTGGGGCATGGTCTGATGGCTGCTCCCAGGCTCTAGGTTCTTTATCCACTATGCTGGCGCTGCATTTTTCTTTGAGAGCTTCGCTCAGCAAAATGTGATCAATCCGCATGCCGGCATTTCTTCTGAAAGCCATCATGCGATAGTCCCACCAACTGTAGGTTTTGGGCGCTTGCTCAAACATACTGAATGAGTCGGTGAGCCCAAGATTGATTAATTCTTGGAACGCGTTTCTTTCTGGTGGAGAAACCAAGTTCTGCCCTTCCCATGCTTTTGGGTCATGCACATCCCGATCTTCTGGCGCGATGTTGTAGTCACCGAGAAGTGCGAAGCGCTGATTTTGCTCTAGCTCTTCTGTTAACCAAGTTTGGAGTTTTTTTAACCAATCTAATTTGTATACGAACTTATCGCTATCAGGTGATTGTCCATTCGGAAAATAGGCTGATACCAGTCTAATTGGTTTGGTGCCTGCGAAAGGAATGGTAGCTGCCAAGATGCGCTGCTGCTCATCATTGTTGCCTGGAATATTTCTGGTGGGTTTTAGAAAGGTGGTGGCTACATCAGAAGCAATTGCTGCTAAAGCCGCTTTACGCACAATGATGGCAACACCGTTATAAGTCTTTTGCCCAGCGGCTAGGCTAAGGTAGCCTGCTGCTTCTAGTTCTTGATGAGGGTACTTATCATCTGTGAGCTTGAGCTCTTGTAAGCACAAGGCATCAATCGGCTGCTGCTTTTTTTCTTGATCTTGCAACCAACGAAGGACGTGTGGCAGGCGAACCTTTAAGGAATTGACATTCCACGCCGCAATTCGAATTGAATCAGTCATCTATTCCCAGTTCCTGCAATTTACGCGTGATGGTATTGCGTCCGATACCAAGGCGTTGTGCTGCCTCTACTCTACGACCACGCGTGACTTCCAGCGCAGCTTGCAATACTGCTCTCTCAAACCGTGCGTTTAGTGCATCGTAAACTTCTTTATCACCATCTTGCAGCATTTTTGCAGCTAAACGTCCAAGTCCGCTCTCCCAATCACCCGCTACCGATTTTGCAGCTGCTGGGTTTGTGGGGGCAGATTCGCCATGCAATATGACCGGCTGTTCTTGCGCTTGTGCCATGATATCGGAAGGTAGATCACTGACGCCAATAATATTTGCCGGCGTCATGACTGTCAGCCAATGACATAAGTTCTCCAACTGACGAACGTTGCCCGGAAATGGCATCGTGGTGATCTCTTTTAATACCTCATCAGAAAGCTTCTTAGGCTCCACGGATAATGACTTAGCGCAACTGAGCATAAAGTGTCTTGCCAGCATCGAAATATCTTCACTACGCTCACGCAGTGATGGCATGCGTAAGCGCATGACATTCAAGCGGTGCAATAAATCTTCCCGGAAAAGGCCGGCTGCTACTCTTGTATCTAAATTTTGATGGGTTGAAGCAATAATCCGCACATTGGCTTTAATGGGATCTTGACCGCCAATGCGGTAGAAATGCCCATCAGTTAAAACGCGCAAGAGTCGAGTTTGCAAATCAAATGGTAAGTCACCAATTTCACCTAAGAATAAGGTGCCACCATCAGCCTGCTCAAAGCGACCACGACGCAAGGTCTGTGCGCCTGGGAAGGCGCCCCGCTCATGGCCAAATAATTCTGATTCAAGTAGATCTTTAGGCACAGCTGAAGTACTGAGTGATATAAATGGCCCTTTGGCTCTGGGGCTGTGCTTATGCAATGCATGCGCTACCAACTCTTTACCAGTACCAGACTCACCAGTAATCAGCACGGTTGCATGAGACTGGGCTAAACGTCCAATCGCCCGAAAGATTTCTTGCATCGCAGGTGCTTGGCCAATGATTTCAGAAGCATCTTGTCTTAATGCGGACAATTCCTTGGCGCCTGAATCATTGCGAATACCCTCCTCCACTGCCCGATGAATTAACTCAACCGCTTTTTCTACATCAAATGGTTTGGTAAGGTACTCAAACGCACCACCCTGAAATGAAGAAACTGCAGAGTCAAGGTCAGAGTAGGCCGTCATGATGATGACCGGTAGATTGGGGTGGCTTAATTTGACATGCTGTAGTAAGTCCAAGCCGTTACCACGAGGCATACGGATATCCGAGATCAACACCTGAGGAGATTCTTTCTCGAGTGCATTGAGGACATCATTCGGATTAGAGAAGCTCTTGTGTGGGATATTCTCTCGCGCCAAGGCTTTTTCTAGCACCCAGCGGATTGATTGGTCATCGTCGACGATCCAAATTGGTTTCATAATGTTCTCTCCTGCCTACGGTATGGAATTTGAATATGGAAATCGGTACGTCCAGGGCGGCTATCGCACGCAATAAAGCCCTGATGTTGTTGCACAAAGGTTTGTGCCAGGGTGAGGCCTAAGCCACTACCGCCTTCTCTTCCTGATACCAAGGGAAAGAAGATGCGTTCAATAATCTCTTCTGGAATACCGGGTCCGTTATCAATCACATGTAAATCCATTGCTAATTTATAACGTTGCTTTGCGATCGTGACCGAACGCGCTACTCGAGTTTTAAGTTCGATTTGGGCAATGCCCTGGTTAATCTCTTCAGAGAGTGCTTGGGCTGCATTGTGCACAATATTGAGAGTCGCCTGAATCAATTGCTCACGATCACCCATTACATCTGGAAGACTGGTGTCGTAATTACGGATAATTTTCAAGCCCTTAGGGAACTCTGCTAATACGAGGCTACGCACCCGCTCAAGCGCTTCATGCACATTGAATGCTTCAATCACATGCGCTTTGCGATGCGGCGCCAATAGACGATCTACCAATGCTTGCAGGCGATCAGATTCTTTAATGATGACTTGGGTGTACTCGCGCAAACCTTTTTCAGGTAACTCGAACTCTAATAACTGAGCTGCCCCACGTATCCCCCCTAAAGGGTTTTTAATCTCATGCGCCAGATTGCGCATTAATTGTTTATTAGCTTCTACTTGTTGTGTTACCCGCTCATCGCGCTCACTGCGCAACTGCTGATCGATTGGAAACCACTCCATCAGGATGAGATCGGGGTCATCTAGTGCAGCGACGACTACGTGCGCTGGGATAGCGTCTTGATGGATGCTGCCTGGTAAAGAATGTAAAACCATTTCTTGGCGTTGAGCGGGTACATGGCCGAGTTTTACTTCTGCAATCATGTCATTTAAGGCACCCGTATCACCAAATAAATCATGCACAGATTGACCCTCAAGTGATTTACGCGATAGATCCAATGCTGACTCTGCAGCTGGGTTCACATAAATCAATTGTTGGGTCTCCGCCTCAAATACCACGATGGCATTAGGCATCTGATCAAGCAATGTCGGAAAAAAAGGAGCAGCCGTAGCTGCTCCCTTGAACGAATTGCGCAACAGACCTGCGCTCAATCTTTCTTCCTCGCTTACAGGGAGTAGTACATATCAAATTCGATCGGATGGGTTGTCATACGGAAACGTGTGACATCTTCCATCTTCAAATTGATATAGGCATCAAGCATGGATTCAGTAAATACTCCACCGCGAGTCAAGAACTCGTGATCTTTCTTCAACGCATCTAAGGCTTCTTCCAAGCTTGCGCAAACCGTTGGGATCTTTGCATCTTCTTCTGGTGGCAAGTCATACAAGTTCTTGTCAGCAGCTTCACCCGGATGAATCTTATTCTGCACGCCATCTAAACCAGCCATTAACAATGCAGAAAAGCAGAGGTATGGGTTGGCCAGTGGATCTGGGAAGCGAGTCTCAATACGACGACCCTTAGGATTTGGCACATGCGGAATACGAATAGAAGCAGAACGGTTACGCGCTGAGTAGGCCAACTTCACTGGCGCCTCAAAGCCTGGAACCAAACGCTTGTATGAGTTTGTACCTGGGTTAGTAATCGCGTTCAATGCCTTAGCGTGCTTGATGATGCCGCCGATGTAGAACAGAGCAAACTCTGACAAACCAGCATAGCCATTACCGGCAAATAAGTTCTCGCCGTTTTTCCAAACAGATTGGTGAACGTGCATACCAGAACCGTTATCACCCACAACTGGCTTAGGCATAAAGGTGGCAGTCTTGCCATAAGCATGAGCTACGTTGTGAACAACATATTTTTGCCAGATAGTCCAGTCAGCGCGTTGTACCAATGTGCTGAACTTAGTACCTAATTCATTTTGGCCTTGACCAGCAACTTCATGGTGATGCACTTCTACTGGAATACCGAGTGATTCAAGTATCAAACACATTTCAGAACGCATGTCGTGGAATGAATCCACTGGGGCAACTGGGAAGTAACCACCCTTTTTACCTGGACGATGGCCAGTGTTGCCGCCTTCGATCTCTGCACCAGATGACCATGGAGCTTCTTCAGAATCAATCTTCACGAAGCAACCTTGCATATCGGCGCCCCAACGAACACCATCAAAAATAAAGAACTCTGGCTCTGGACCAAAGTAAGCGGTATCGCCTAAACCAGTGCTCTTCAAATACGCTTCAGCGCGTTTTGCAATAGAACGTGGGTCACGGTCATAACCTTTACCATCAGCTGGCTCGATTACATCGCAAGTCAACACCAAGGTTGGCTCTTCATAGAATGGGTCGATGTAAGCAGCTGTTGGATCTGGTTTGAGCAACATATCAGAAGCTTCAATACCTTTCCAGCCAGCGATAGAAGAACCGTCAAATGCATGACCGCTCTCAAATTTATCTTCGTTAAAAGCAGAGATTGGAACTGTCGTGTGCTGTTCTTTACCCTTTGTATCTACAAAGCGGAAATCAACGAAAGTACATTCTTTCTCTTTAACTAACTTCATCACATCAGCGACGGTCTTCGTCATGCAAATCTCCTCTATTAACTAAATTCGGAATTCAAACCTAAGGCATACACCCTTGTTTATTCCAGGCACTAAAACATGCCTAATGGATGTATGTAATTTACTAAAGCAAACACATGGGAACGCTTATTATTGCACTATTAAAGTGCTCGATTCTGGGATAAACAGCCAAAATGACTACTATTTGCACTTATTTGGTGCAAATAGAGGGTTTTGCTACTGAGTTGATATCGTGAATTTCGTAGCCCAGTTCTTGGGTGCCCGTTCTGAGTGCAAGCCAGGCGCCCTCTAACAGGCTGGCATTGCCCTTGATTCCTAACTCGATATGGCGGTGGGCATACACACCCCCTTTTGCAGCATCACCAACCGAAGGCAAGCTAAAGACCTTGACCCCCGGAAAGCTGGCCTCTATGCGCTCCATTAAAGGAGTCAGGGTCGACTCAATCCCCTTAGGAACAATGAAGCTCTGTTCTGCCCAGTTCTCTTGATGAAAGAGGTCTTTGTAATAGGTATCTAAGCACCAAGCCATCATCGGCGCTGCCATCACTGGAAAGCCTGGAACAAAGTGATGCTCTTGGATTCGAAAGCCCGGAATCTGGTTATAAGGATTGGGAATGATGTCGCTACCGATCGGGAACTCTCCCATCTTGAAACGATGTTGATTCTCTGGCCTATTTAAATCGGCTTTGATGGGATCGCCCTCTGCCGTTGACTGAATACGGCCTGCAATCAATTCTTGCGCAGTGGGGTGTAATTGCGTTTTGGTGCCTAGTGCCAATGCAGCGCATTGACGTGTGTGGTCATCTGGTGTCGCACCAATACCACCAGTACTAAACACCACATCACCACTGGCAAAGCTTTCTTTAAGTGTTGCAGTAATCTGCTCAGGATCATCAGCGACATACTTCGCCCATGCAAGACTCAAGCCCCGCTCATTGAGTAGCTCAATCAATGTAGCCATATGTTTATCTTGACGGCGACCCGACAAAATCTCATCACCAATCACAATCAGCCCAAAGCGTCGTTGTGGCTTAGCAGGCATCTCTATTTCAACTTTTTTCATTACATTAGCCATCTCATTAGCCATCTTATTGGCCATCTCATTAGTCTTAATACGGAAGTTCCGTTCCAACTACACGCGCTTGTACTGTCAATGCCTGATCTAACTCTTCCTGGCGCAACTCTTTGAGAGCATCTAGTAAGAAGTGGCTAAACCAAAGGCCGGCAAATACAAAGATCAAAGAATAAACCCAGAGTGCTACAAAGCTGACGATCGGGAAAAGTACTAAGGCTAATGCAGATGTGGCCCAGAAAAAGGTGGGCACTGCACCCAGCATTCCAGAGGCGATGCCCATATAAAGCAAAGGCCAGCGAAATTTTTCTAATAACTGATCACGCTCGTCTACGCTGGCGTGCCTAGCAAGCACGTCATAAGACATCAGACGCATCGTTAACCATCCCCAGAGCAGTGGTGGCAATACCGCTACCAATGGCGGAACCCACCACACTGGCAATGTCAGCATCACCAATGCAAGACAGATCAGCGCTGACCATAAGGTATAAATCAGGCTCCCAAATAAACCACCGCCCTGCTTGCACTCTAAATCTTGATAGTGTACCTGTCTGACAACGATCTTCACAATGGTAGGTACCGTTGTGAAGGCAATGAATACCAATAAACTAATGGTAATGAGCGGAATAATCAGCATCACAAAAAACAAAGGCGCAATCCAAGCTCTCGCGTTTTCAAAGCCAGCCCAGATCAAGCCTTCTTGAATCCAATTCGTAAACAGGGAGTTAGTCAGAAACTCACTAAGCACTGCTAGTGCAGGCGTCCAGGTGAGCCAAATAAGACAACCCCAGAGAACCGATACGATCAGAAACGGTCGCAAGCTAAGCCACAGCATTCTGGGATGCATCGTCCCAACTAGGGCTAATCCAAATGATTTCAATACTTGCGGAAGTCCAACCATAAAACTCCTATTGCATACCCACTCGTATGCCTTGCTTCATTAATTTACTTCGTTGATTTACTTCATTGATTTACTTCGGTCTAAGCTCTTTTGCTGCCCGTAGCAAGCCTTGCCATTGTTGCGCAAATATATTATGCGATACGACCAAGTTTCTGACCCCCGTAGGATAGACCTCTTTCGGGAAGATGGCGGTTTTAAAGAACATATCCCACCAAGGAAACAAAACACCAAAATTGCAGCCACCTAAGACGTCAGGCTTACCTTGTGCTTCATGGCCATAGCCAACTGCATGGTGCAGACGATGAAACAGGGGTGATACCAAAAGGTATTGCGCTTTACCCAGATGAACCTTGATATTGGCATGTTGCCAGCTTTGAATAAATTGACTCAATGCAATCAAGATAATGAATTGTCCTGGTGATACACCGAATAGAAGCGCAAAAAATGCTGTCACTGCTGCATCCATGATGTCATCTAGGATGTGATTACGATTATCTGACCAAGCAGTCATGACCGTTTGACTATGGTGCAAGGCATGCAACTGCCACCACCAATGAAATGAATGGGAGGCGCGATGGTAGAGGTAACCTACCAGATCTAGAAGCACTAAGTAGACTAAGAAACTGACTAGCG
>CAMBBT010000019.1 GCA_945864455.1 Polynucleobacter meluiroseus
TAAACCATCGTACCTAAGCTTTCGCTCATACCATAACGGGTCACCATATCGCGCGCCAGTTTAGTAGCACGCTCAAAGTCGTTTGAAGCACCGGTACTCGACGAGTGCAAGAAGATTTCTTCTGCAGCACGGCCACCAAACAAAATGGCTAAATCTTCCATCATGCGATCTTTGTACAGATTGACACGATCAAATTCCGGTAACTGCCAAGTCACACCCAATGCCATTCCGCGCGGCATGATGGTGACCTTGTGAACTGGGTCTGCCTTAGGCAAGCTCTTGGCTACCACCGCATGGCCAGCCTCGTGATAAGCAGTATTACGTCGTTCTTCTTCACGCATCACAGCAGACTTACGCTCAGGACCCATATAGATCTTGTCTTTAGCGTCCTCAAAGTCTTTCATTTCGACTGAACGCTTACTACGGCGGGCAGCAAACAGTGCAGCTTCATTTACCAAGTTTGCCAAATCAGCACCTGAAAATCCTGGTGTGCCGCGTGCCAATACTGCTGCATTGACATCAGGATCAATTGGTACCTTACGCATATGTACTTGCAAGATCTGCTCACGACCCCGAATATCTGGCAAGCCTACGTGTACTTGACGATCGAAACGACCTGGACGCAACAAGGCTTTATCTAATACATCGGAGCGGTTAGTAGCAGCAACAACGATCACGCCGCTATTGCTTTCAAAACCATCCATCTCTACGAGCATTTGGTTTAAGGTTTGCTCGCGCTCATCATTACCGCCACCCATACCAGCACCACGATGACGGCCTACCGCATCGATCTCATCAATAAAGATGATGCAAGGTGAGTTTTTCTTGGCGTTATCGAACATATCGCGTACACGGGATGCACCCACACCCACAAACATTTCTACGAAATCAGAACCGGAGATCGAGAAGAAAGGTACCTTAGCTTCACCGGCAATGGCACGTGCTAAGAGGGTTTTACCAGTACCGGGAGGGCCAACGAGTAATACACCATGCGGAATGCGACCACCAAGCTTTTGAAACTTCTGTGGATCTTTTAAGAAATCAACTAACTCAAATACTTCTTCTTTGGCTTCATCGCAACCTGCAACATCAGCAAAAGTGACAGTATTACTATTTTCATCAATCAGACGTGCCTTGGATTTACCAAAGGAGAATGCTCCGCCTTTACCGCCGCCTTGCATCTGACGCATCATGAAAAACCAAAAGCCAATAATCAATAGAGTAGGTCCGAGGTAATACAAAGCAGAGACCAAGAGATTAGGTTCATCGTCTGCCTTACCAGTGACCTGAACGCCGAACTTCATGAGGTCACCAACCATCCAGATATCGCCCGGAGAGATGATGGAATATTTATTGCCGTCAGCAGGCGTGACTTGTAATGTGCGGCCTTGCACATCAACGCGCCTCACTTTTCCAGACTTAGCGTCTTCCATGAATTGGGAGTACGTGACTTGAGTTTGGTCCCTAGGCTTATCAAACTGTTTGAAAACAGTGAAGAGCACCAGACCCACAATGAGCCACACGCCGATTTTTTGGAACATATTGCTGTTCATATTGCCGTTCAAAATAATTCCTTTTCTGGATCTATCCAGGAAATAAGCAGATCGCTTCCTATGTATTTGATTCTACTACCACCCTTTTTCAAGGTCTAATGGCCTATTTATTTTATAAAACCATGGATTTAAGGGGGTTATTGGGGGGGTTTGGGGGCTTACTGAGTGCTTATTTAGGGGGTTTTAGGTTTTTACCTAAGAGAAAGATCTCTGAAGAACGGGCTCTAGAGGCCTTAGGCTTTCTGGAGGCGACCGTTTTGAATACCTTTTTGAAGGATTCGACGATCTGGCTATAGCCACTGCCGTTAAAGCATTTGATCAGTAGCGCCCCCTCAGGCTTGAGATGGTCGAGGGCAAAATCGAGGGCAATCTCAGCCAAAAAGGCCATTCGCGCAGAATCTGCTACGCCCACCCCAGAAAGATTGGGCGCCATATCGGATAGAACCAGATCAACCTTGCCTTCTGCACTTTTCGGCAGCAGAGCCTTCAGAGCATTAAGACCTTCTTCCTCCCTAAAGTCACCCTGGATAAAACTGACATCAGCAATATCTTCCATCGGCAAGATATCAATCGCAATGATTTGGCCGTCCGGTTTACCAGACTCAATTTTGGGATTGCTTTTACCAAGCTCCGTTAAACGATTACGTGCGTATTGAGACCAACTCCCAGGAGCACTTCCAAGGTCAATGATGGTCATACCTGCTTTGATGAGGTGATCTTGCTCGTCAATTTCACTGAGCTTGTAAACTGCTCTAGCGCGGTAGCCCTCTTTCTGAGCCATCTTCACATAGGGATCGGTTAAATGATCCTGCAACCAACTTTTATTAAATTTATTCTTTGCCACAACTTACCCACTTTCGTCCTACATTTTCCTAGTTTTGGCTCTCTAATGCAAAAGGAATCGATGCAAAACGGGACAAATCCAGTCTAAACGGGCTTTTTAAGTGATCAATGCTCTATCATCAAGCCCATGACTGCACTGACTATCACCCCCGCACAACGTAAATCCCTCAAAGCTGATGCCCACGACTTAAGCCCCGTTGTCATGATTGGTGGCAGTGGGCTAACGCCTTCTGTCATCAAAGAAGCCAAGCTCGCGATTAGCCATCATGGACTCATTAAGGTCCGTGTATTTGGCGATGATCGTGAAGCACGCATTGCTATTTATGAAGCGCTCTGCGACAAACTCGACGCTGCACCAGTACAACATATTGGCAAATTACTGGTCATATGGAAACCAAAAGATGTTGTCGATGAAGCGTTTTCTAATCTCGGCAGATCTTCTAAGCAAACCAAGAAATCATTACAAGCGCCGCGTACTAAACGCCAACCTAATCGCGCGCCAACTAAATCCGGTATCCGCACTAGCAGCTCAGAAAGATCTGATCGTCGCTCTGCTTCGAATGCAGCACCCTTCGCTCGTGCTGCCGCTGTGAAGTCTGCTACCCCAAAGAAACGAGTACTGCGCTCTGAGGCCGCTGAATCGAAGATTGGTTGGTCATCACCAGGCTATCGCAAAGCATCTGCCGCACCTGCCCCCATCAAGAAACGTAAAGTGCGGATGAGTAGCAATAAGAAAAAATCGCTTGGGTCTTGATCAGAGCTAAATGATTAGAAGAACGCCGCTAGTCGGCGTTTTTTATTGCTGATTGTTTGTTGCTGATTATTTGTTACTTACTGTGAATGCGTTTTAGTAAGGCGCCATACAAGATAAATACCTAGCGCACTCTGAATCAAAAACAGGACGCTAGAAACGCCATGGAGTTTTCTAAATAAATCAGCAGAAGGAGACAGCATGACTGGCATGCCTTCTAATAAGGCCTGATCACGCAAGGTATCAAGCCAGGGGATTAAGACAAATGAAGCTGCTACGGAGCAAATTAGCATTCCTAACAGAAGCAAGCGAATAGTCCTGTACTGGTTCATTCCGCGGGTAACCAGTAAGTTTGCTAGCACCATTAAAGCAATGCAAATAATGATGCTGAGATAGGCTTCAGCTTTAAAGATACTGCCAGCAACCATACCGGCCACTTGACGATCAGTCAGAGTAGTAAAAATTGTTGGGGCAACCAAATAGCCAACAGCAAGAATACTACCTACCCACATACCTGCGATCAAGATAAAAAGTCGTTGCGCTCCGGTATGTTTTGGAGCAGTGAAATTCTGCACAGGGGTTTCTCTAGGGTTAGTTCTTAGATGTAGCGCACTGCCAGAATCTCAACTTCACGATTGCCGCCTGGAGCCTGCACCGCCACAACATCGCCCCCTTCCTTGCCAATCAAGGCACGGGCAATCGGAGAACTAATCGAGATTTTACTAACAGCGATATCGGCCTCATCATCACCCACGATCTGATAAGTGAGCTTAGTGCCATCCTCGAGATCTTCGAGATCAACGGTGGCGCCAAACACAACCTGACCAGAAACATCGAGCGTGGCTGGATCAATAATCTGCGCAGCAGATAATTTGCTCTCAAGCTCCTGAATACGGCCTTCAATGAAGCCTTGCTTTTCTTTGGCAGCATCGTACTCAGCGTTCTCAGAAAGATCGCCTTGGGCGCGTGCCTCAGAGATCGAGATAATGACTGCTGGACGCTCAACATGCTTAAGGCGATGCAGCTCCTCTTTGAGGAGCTCTGCACCGCGTTTGGTAATCGGAATTGTGCTCATACTGCCAACCTAACTTAAATTCTCACGCTCTATTGCGCGAACAAAAGTTGATTTTAGATTAAATGAGCATTTGATGTAAATTCTGTAAGGAATATACCTCTAGAGACTCTTTGCTGCCTTTTTGAGAGGCCAGCAAACCATCCATCACTGCACGGGCCGCACTAATGGTTGTGTAGTAAGTTACCCCATTTGCCTGGGCTGAAGTCCGAATAGACCTGGAATCAGCAATGGCAGTGCGGGTCTCATCCACAGTCGTAAAGACTAGAGAAATTTCACCATTTTTGATGAGATCTACGATATGAGGGCGACCGTCTTTGACTTTATTAACGATGCGCACTGGCAAACCAGCAGCTTGAATGGCGGCCGCAGTCCCTTTGGTTGCAACCATCGGGAAGCCTAATTGATGTAAGAGCTTAGCAACTTCAAGCGCTTTAGGCTTATCACTATCTTTCACTGTGAGCAGCACTGTCCCACTCTTAGGCAGTTTGATACCAGCGCCCAATTGCGATTTAAAGAGCGCTTCACCAAAGGTCTTACCTACACCCATCACTTCACCCGTCGAGCGCATCTCAGGCCCGAGAATAGGATCAATTCCTGGGAACTTATTAAACGGAAATACAGCCTCTTTAACAGAGAAGTAAGGTGGCTTTACTTCGGCCTTGATACCCTGTTGCTCTAATGTTTGACCAACCATGCAGCGCGCAGCAATCTTAGCCAATTGCAGACCAGTTGCTTTAGAAACAAAAGGTACGGTGCGTGAAGCGCGTGGATTGACTTCCAGAACATAGATCACATCTTTACCATCGACATTCTGAATCGCAAACTGCACGTTCATCAAACCAATCACATTCAAACCTGCCGCCATTGCAGCAGTTTGACGCTTAATCTCTTTGACAGTCTCATCGGATAAAGAATATGGTGGCAATGAACATGCTGAGTCACCAGAGTGAACACCCGCCTGTTCAATATGTTCCATCACGCCACCAATAAATACTTTAGAACCATCACGAATGCAATCGACATCACACTCAATTGCATCATTGAGAAAGCGATCTAGTAATACTGGAGAATCATGGGATACCTTCACAGCCTCGCGCATATAGCGCTCTAGGTCTCGGCCATCATGAACGATTTCCATGGCACGACCACCTAATACATAAGAAGGACGCACTACTAATGGGTAACCAATTTCTTCAGCCAGAACCAGCGCCTCTTCTTCTGTGCGCGCAGTGCGGTTTGGTGGTTGACGCAAACCTAAGCCTTGCAAGAGTTTCTGAAAGCGCTCGCGGTCTTCCGCAGCATCAATCATGTCTGGCGAGGTGCCAATGATCGGCACGCCATTGCGCTCGAGATCTAAAGCGAGTTTCAAAGGAGTTTGACCGCCATACTGCACAATCACGCCTTTGGGCTTCTCTTTGGCAACAATCTCAAGAACATCCTCTAGCGTCAGTGGCTCAAAGTACAAACGATCAGAGGTGTCATAGTCAGTTGAAACAGTTTCTGGATTGCAATTGACCATGATGGTTTCATAACCATCTTCGCGCAATGCTAAAGCAGCGTGTACGCAGCAATAGTCAAACTCGATACCTTGACCAATTCGGTTAGGACCACCACCCAAGACCATGATCTTATCTTTGGTGCTTGGGTTAGATTCGCATTCACCATGCTCTGCTTCGTAAGTAGAATAGAGGTAAGCAGTATTGGTTGAGAACTCGGCAGCGCATGTATCCACGCGCTTATAAACAGGCAGCACTTTTAAGCGATGGCGAGTTGTGCGTACGGTTGTAGCATCGACGCCCAATAATTTAGCCAAGCGACGGTCAGAGAAACCCTTCTGCTTAACAGCCCGCAGTTCTGCTGCTGTGAGATTATCAATCTTGCGCAGCTTTAATTCAGTTTCAATGCTGATCAGCTCCTCAATTTGCTGAAGGAACCAAGGATCTACTTTAGTTTCGGCATAGATCTCATCTAAGCTCATCCCCATCCGGAAGGCATCAGCCAAATACCAAATGCGATCTGGGCCAGGCTCATTGATTTCATTCACAATGTCATCAAGATCAGTAGAGAATTCATCTAAGCCATCTACACCAACCTCAAGGCCACGTAATGCTTTTTGGAATGACTCCTGGAAAGTGCGGCCAATGGCCATTACTTCACCAACCGATTTCATCTGCGTTGTTAAACGTGAATCTGCTTGTGGGAATTTCTCAAAAGCAAAACGCGGAATCTTCGTTACAACGTAATCAATCGATGGCTCAAACGATGCTGGGGTTGCTCCACCGGTAATGTCGTTCTTGAGTTCATCAAGCGTATATCCAACAGCCAACTTGGCTGCAATCTTGGCAATTGGAAAACCAGTTGCTTTAGAAGCCAGCGCAGAAGAGCGTGATACCCGTGGGTTCATCTCAATCACAATCATGCGGCCATCTTCTGGGTTAATGGAGAACTGTACGTTCGATCCGCCAGTATCAACACCGATTTCTCGCAGAACAGCAATCGATGCATTCCGCATGATTTGATACTCTTTATCAGTCAGTGTTTGTGCTGGGGCGACGGTGATCGAGTCACCCGTATGCACGCCCATCGGATCCAAGTTTTCGATTGAGCACACAATGATGCAGTTATCGTTGCGATCACGCACTACTTCCATCTCAAATTCTTTCCATCCCAAGAGTGATTCTTCAATCAAGAGCTCACGGGTTGGCGACAGATCAAGACCACGTTTACAAATCTCTTCAAACTCTTCACGGTTATAGGCAATACCACCGCCAGAACCACCCATCGTGAACGATGGACGAATCACCACTGGGAATCCAGAGCTATCAGCCTCTTGCTGAATGCGCTGTTGTACCTCAAGCGCCTCTTCCATCGAATGCGCAATACCTGATTTAGCAGAGCCAAGACCAATCTTGGTCATCGCCTCTTTAAATTTCTGGCGATCTTCTGCTTTATCAATCGCCTCGGGTGAAGCACCGATTAATTCACAACCGTACTTTTTCAATACACCATGACGATGTAAATCTAAGGCACAGTTCAAGGCAGTTTGTCCGCCCATAGTTGGCAAAATCGCATCTGGCTTTTCAGTAGCAATAATGCGCTCGACGACTTCCCAAGTAATTGGCTCGATATAGGTCACATCAGCCATCTCTGGGTCAGTCATGATGGTTGCAGGATTGCTGTTCACCAAAATCACTTTGTAACCTTCATCACGCAAAGCCTTGCAAGCTTGCGCACCAGAATAGTCAAATTCACAAGCCTGTCCAATCACAATGGGGCCTGCGCCAATAATCAGGATGCTCTTAATGTCGCTGCGCTTAGGCATTATTTGCCTCCCTTGTTGCTGGCATTCATGAGCTCCACAAAACGATCAAATAAATAGGCAATGTCATGAGGTCCAGGCGAGGCTTCAGGGTGTCCCTGGAAACAGAATGCAGGCTTGTCTTTCCAAGCCAGTCCTTGCAAGGAGCCATCAAACAATGAAACGTGTGTGACCCGAATGTTGTCAGGCAGAGTATTGGCATCAACTGCAAAGCCATGGTTCTGGGAGGTAATTGCTACGCGACCAGTATCTAAGTCTTTAACGGGATGGTTAGCACCATGATGACCAAACTTCATCTTGAGGGTTTTAGCACCTGCTGCTAGACCCATAATTTGATGGCCTAAGCAGATGCCAAACGTTGGTACGCCCTTTGCAATGATTTCTTTAGCTGCTGCAATGGCGTAATCACAAGGGCCCGGATCTCCAGGACCGTTAGAGAAAAATACGCCGTCTGGATTCATGGCGAGTACTTCTGCTGCGCTGGTTTGTGCTGGCACTACCGTGAGCTCGCAAGCGCGCTCTGTGAGCATGCGCAAAATATTGTGTTTGACACCAAAGTCATAGGCCACGACTTTTTTAGTCGGCTTAGTGGTATCCAATGTTCTGTATACGGGTTTGCCTTCTAAGCCATGGAGTTCCCATTGTGCTTCTAGCCATGGGTAAGATTTTTTGGTACTCACTACTTTGGCCAAGTCTAAACCAGACATTCCCGAGAAAGCTTTAGCAAGCTCTAGCGCTTTCTTACCGAGAGCCTCATAGTCATCACCCAATTTGCCAGCCACAATGGCTCCAGATTGAGCGCCCTTATCGCGCAGGATACGGGTTAATTTACGAGTGTCGATGCCAGCAATGCCAGGCACACCTGCTTTACTAAGGTAGCTGTCGAGTGTTCCTTCTGAGCGGAAATTGGATACGCGCTTTGGTAAATCCTTAATGACTAAGCCAGCAGCATGGATTCGGTCTGACTCAGCATCTTGTGCATTGACGCCAACGTTGCCGATATGAGGATAAGTGAGGGTCACAATCTGACGGCAGTAACTAGGATCCGTAATGATCTCTTGGTAGCCCGTTAATGCCGTATTGAAAACAACTTCGCCAGTAGTTTCGCCAGGGGCACCAATGCTAAAACCGGAAAATAGAGTACCGTCGGCTAAAGCCAATACGGCGGGGGGAAAAGAAGGAAGCAAGGGTGACAAACCATCTCCAGTCCCTGCTCCATCCGACGCTCAAAACCCCCAAAAAGACCAACCCGAGGCTTGTGTATGCGGGAGGTGAGTGTCTTTAAGCGCTAGGGTAATTTAATAAGTTTCGAACCTTGCAATCATACCAGTTTTGCTCGTAAACCCTTGGATATCCACCCAATTGAGCCTTTGAGGGTCAATTGGCCTTGGCGCTTTGCTCGATGATGGTCTTGATTTGAGCCAACACAGTTTGGTCTTCCATAGTGCTGATATCACCAGGATCGCGACCTTCTGCCACCGCCTGCAAAGCACGGCGCACAATCTTGCCAGAACGGGTCTTCGGCAACGCTGTCACCACATAAACTCTTCCAGGCCGAGCAATGGCACCTAGCTGGCTATCAACTGTCTTCATGCATTCTTTTTCCAGATTCTCTGCTTTGAAGGAATCTTTTGGAATCACAAATGCAATTGCAGCTTGTCCTTTGAGTTTGTCTTCAATCCCGACAACAGCAACTTCAGAGACATTGGGATGACTCGAAATACTTTCCTCAATCTCGCGAGTGCCAAGACGGTGTCCAGCAACGTTAATCACGTCATCGGTGCGACCCAAAATAAAGTAGTAACCATCCTTATCTTTGATGCCCCAGTCAAATGTGGAGTAGATCAACTTACCAGGAATTGTTTCCCAATAGGTGCTCACAAAGCGTTTGTCATCACCCCAAATGGTTTGCATACAGCCTGGAGGCAGCGGACCTTCAATCGCGATAACACCCTTCTGATCCGGGCCCAGCTCTACGGAAGTAGCATCATCAAGCAGCTTCATGTTGTAACCAAAAGAAGGTAAGCCCGGTGAGCCAAACTTATGGGGCATCACTTCAACACCTCGCTGAATCGCTAGTATTGGCCAACCCGTTTCTGTTTGCCAATAGTTATCCACCACCGGTTTTTTGATCGCATCATGAATCCAGCTTGCAGTAGGCTCATCTAATGGTTCGCCTGCCAAGAACAATGTGCGCAATGATGAGAGATCGTGCTTTGTTAAGAATGCAGGATCTTGCTTTTTGAGAACACGAACTGCTGTTGGTGCAGAGAACATCACTGACACTTTATATTTCGCTACCATTTCCCACCAAATGCCTGCATCGGGTCGCAATGGCGTGCCTTCATACATGATCGTTGCCATACCATTGAGCAATGGCCCATAGATGATGTAACTGTGACCTACTACCCAGCCAATATCGGAAGTGGTGAACATGGTTTCACCAGGCTTGCCGCAGAAGATATGATTCATCGAGGACATCAAGGCAACTGCATAACCACCAGTATCGCGTTGTACGCCTTTGGGTTTACCGGTAGTGCCAGAGGTATACAGAATGTATGAAGGATGGGTTGCATCTACCCACTCCACTGGCACGATGTCATTCAAATGTTTTTGTCGTTCAGAGGCATAGTCCAAATCTCTACCAGCTACGTTAGTGAATTCCGCTAAGCCACGATTCACGAGCAAGACTTTTTCTGGCTTGTAACTTGCTAAGGTAATGGCTTCATCTAAAAGGGGTTTGTATGGCACTGCTTTCCCGCCGCGCATACCTGCTTCTGAGGTCACAATCATTTTTGGCTTGGCATCATCGATTCGAGATGCCAGACTATGCGAAGCAAATCCACCAAACACGACTGAATGAATCGCGCCAATCCGTGCACAAGCGAGCATTGCAAAGCAAGCTTCCGCAATCATCGGCATATAAATTAAAACACGATCACCCTTTTGAATGCCATGCGCTTTATAAATAGCGGCCATCCGATTGACTTCTTCGTAAAGCTCTTGGTATGTATACGTCTTCTCTATATTGGTTTCTGTTGAAACAGCTATAAGGGCAGTTTGATTTGGTCGCTCTGCTGCATGGCGATCTACTGAGTTGTAACAAAGATTGGTTAGCCCACCTTCAAACCATTTTGCAAATGGAGGCTTGTCGTAATTGAGAACGGTATCGAAAGGTTTTTCCCAGTGAATGAGCTTAGCTTGCTCACCCCAAAATCCATCTGGATCTTGAATTGAGCGTTCATGGTGTGCTTTATAGGACATGGTCAACCCAATCTAAAAAATAACTGAAATTACTGGCTATTAGTAATCCCCTTGTTGCTGGAGGAAGTAGAGGCTCCATTTTTCGCAGATTTTGCAAGTCCTGTCGATGCGGATTTATGCTGAGATGAAGCATTTTTGGCTGGAGAACTACCTTTAGCCGCAGTCTTGGTAGGAGCGCATTTGGTATTTGGTCCACTTTTGGCGGATTTGTCACACTTTGGCGCTGGTGGCGCGGGCTTTACTAGGCTTAAGCTGGCATTTTCTGCCATTGCCGTAGAAACATCACCAGCTAGACCACTGGTTTTTGGTATCAGCACAGTGGAGCCAGCCTTGATGCGCATCCCCTTTGGAATGCCATTGACGGATCTCAATGCATCGACATCAACTGCTAGAGTTTTAGCAACCTGATCAGCGCTCCCTGTTTTGGCAATTTTGACTGCTGTCCAAGAAGATAGTGGCTTGTTGTAACTCTTCAGATTCGCCTGAAAGATTTCAGCATGAGCAAAGGGCAATAAAATCTGCTGATTCGCATTACTCAATATCACGGGTTTATTAAATGAAGGATTGAGATTGTGAAACTCTTCTTCAGGGATTTCAGCAAGTTTGATGGCAACGGCAACATCGATATCGTTATCAATATCCAGTGCGATAAAATATGGATGGTTTTCTAATTCAGGTAAAACAATTCCATAAGCCTGTGGATCTAAAACAATTTGGCGATAGGCCATGAGTTTGGGTACGTACTGACGCGTTTCCTTTGGCATCTTTAGGCTCAGATAATCGGTAGGTAAGCCTGCTGCCAGATTACGTTTTTGTGCCTTAGAAATATTGCCAGCACCCCAGTTGTAGGCTGCTAGAGCAAGTTCCCAAGTGCCAAACTGGTTATACAAGCGCTGCAAGTAATCTAATGCCGCATCAGTAGATTGCAAAACATCTCGTCGCTCATCTCTAAAAACATTTTGCGTCAAGCGAAAATCTTTTCCTGTTGCCGGCATGAACTGCCATAAGCCCATCGCTTTTGCGCTTGACTTGGCATGCGTTACAAACGCACTTTCGACAAATGGCAGCAATGCAATTTCAGTGGGCATATTGCGGACATTGACCTCTTGCACAATGTAGAACAAATATCGTGAAGAGCGCATCATGGAACGATTGACGTACTCCGGCCTTGCGCTGAGCCACCGCACCTGCTCAATCTCCAGAGGGCTATTCGTGGGCTCCATCTGGAAGCCATCCCGAATTCGTATCCATAAATTATCGGAAGGTGCATAAATCTTACTTACGGATTGGCTTTTGAGGTCAACCCGCGTTGCTTTAGAAGACTTGGGATTAGTTTTGGTGGGGGTATCAGATGACCAATCGCTGGTACTTGCACATCCCGATAGAAAAACGGCAAGCAAGATTACCGTAATGTGGGAACGCATCAGAATCGGTCTTTCCACGCCCTCACCACCGCTAATACATGTGCTGGAGTAGGCAAATCTTTTTGGCCAGAAACTTCTTGAGCTTTCGAAATCACCTCAGCTTGATCGCAACGCATAAAGGGATTGGTCTGGAGTTCTTGGCCAATAGTCGTTGGCAATGTCGGTTGATTGTGCGCTCTCAATGCTTGCGCTTTTTCTGACCAAGCGATTAGATTTGAATTGTTCGGCTCAACGGCTAATGCAAAACGGATGTTGGACATGGTGTATTCATGGGTACAAAACACCAGAGTATTTTTGGGTAAGGCAGCAAACTTGGCCAATGAGCTAGTCATCTGGGTTGGCGTCCCTTCAAATAAGCGCCCGCATCCTGATGCGAATAAGGTATCACCACAAAGTAATATTGGCTCAACCATATTGGCCTCTAACTTAGCGAAATACGCAATGTGAGTCAGAGTATGTCCGGGCACCTCGAATACTTTAAAGCTAATATTAGGAGCGGCTATGTCTATTGTGTCATCTTCTTTGGCGACGATTGTCCGGCCTGGAATATCGGTTTTGGCTGGTCCATAGACCGGGATATTGGTACCAAAACTGCGGAGTAAATTGAGGATCCCGCCGGTATGGTCGGCATGATGGTGGGTAACTAAGATTGCCTTGAGAGCTAGGTCATTTTGCAAAAGATAATCTTCTACCGGGTCAGAATCCCCCGGATCGACCACTAAAGCCGACTTTCCATCATGGATACACCAGATGTAATTGTCATCAAAGGCCGGAATAGGCCAAACTTGCAATAAAGTATTCTTATCCATAGACAGATGATACCAACCCCACCCATCCCTTCTCAGATGCCTGCACCCCCATGGAGCTCCTGGGAGAAATGGCTGCAATCCCCACCAGGAAGCTATGTGCTTGCATGGGAGCAAGAGTGCTTTGACCAAATCGTCGCAGATATCTTTGGGTTTCATGCGATTCAAATTGGTTTGCCACAAATCAATACCTTGGTTGAAAACCGCATGCCCCTACAAGCACTCTTATTGAATTCCAATGACAGTCGTGAATATGCTGCTCGTTTTAATTGGCACCTGATCGAAGGCAATACTTCTGAGTTGCCATTTGCCAATGAAAGTCTAGATTTAGTAGTACTTCCCCACGTGCTCGAATTTGCGGCTGATCCTCACCAAATTTTGCGCGAGATAGATCGTGTCTTACGTCCTGAAGGTCGTCTCATTATTTCCGGATTTAATCCAGCGAGTTTGTGGGGGGCTAGGCAATACCTTAGTAGATTGATTGGCAATCCTTACTTGCCGCGTGATGGTCAATTCATTAGCCTCATCCGCATTAAGGATTGGTTAAAGTTACTGAATTTTTCCTTGGATCGCGGTCATTTTGGCTGCTATAAGCTTCCCCTGCAAGGCCAGTCCTCTATGGGTCGCATGGCTTTCTTAGAATCAATGGGTAATCGTTGGTGGCCTATCTTTGGCGCAGTATTCTTAGTTTCGGCTATCAAACGTCAGCAAGGTATCCGCCTCATAGGGCGAGTAGCGCCAGTACGAATTCCTGCAATACCGCAACTCACTCCAGCGGCAGAACGCAATCAGATTCACGAAATTCAAGAGACAGTAAATTAGAGCAATGTCCGATACTAAATCCGCACCACACGTTCCTCATATCGTTATTTATACCGATGGTGCCTGTAAAGGCAATCCTGGTCCAGGTGGTTGGGGTGCTGTATTACGTTCAGGTAGTCATGAAAAACAAATTCATGGCGGAGAAAAACTGACAACAAACAATCGCATGGAAATTAGCGCTGTTATTTTCGCCTTGCGCTCTCTAAAGCAAAGAAGCACTGTTGAGCTCTGGACAGATTCTCAATACGTCCAAAAAGGAGTGACAGAATGGCTTGAGGGTTGGAAAAAACGGGGCTGGAGGGCTGCCAGCAAGGATCCGGTTAAAAATGCCGATCTTTGGCAAGAGTTAGACGCCCTTTTGCCTGATCACGAGATCTCCTGGCATTGGGTCAGGGGCCATAACGGGCATCCTGGCAATGAGCTGGCTGACCAGCTAGCAAATAAGGGTGTTGAGGAGTTTTTGCCCTAGGGCCAAAAATCCCTCCCTAAGCACCATTTAGGCGGTCTTATGAGAGAATGGGCGTGACTTAAAAGCCCCTAAAACAGCGTTAAAGACTTATAAAACCAAGAAAACGAGACTGTGTCAAAAATAGAATCTTCTCTCGATCAATTGTTTGCCAAATTAGGGCAATTCAAAGACATGGGTATGGCGCGTCTGTGCGCCCTGTGGCAAAAATCATCCCCCTACCTCGGGCAACTCCAGAAAATCAATTACTCATCAGCGAAAGCTTTTGTGATTCGTTTTAAGTGGCGAATATTGCTGGTATTGATTGTTCTTTACGCCGGATCTAAGGCTTACGATTATTACTTCCCTGTAAGCAAAAAGGCTGGGGGTCCTCAAGTCATTACCAGCGTGGTGGTAGAGAAAAAAGATGTCCCTCTCATTATTGAAGCTACCGGTACGACTGTTTCTAATAGCATTGTAGATATCCGTCCGATGGTGACAAACACCGTTACTAAAATTCATATTAAGGATGGTCAGGAAGTTAAAGCAGGACAACTTCTTTTTACATTGGATGATCGTAATGACAAAGCCAATTATGAAAAGCTTAAAGCTTTGGCTGATGATGCTCAAAAACAATACTTACGCGCTAAGGAATTGGTGGAGAAAAACTTTATATCAAAGGCCGGTCTAGAGACATCGCTTGCTAATGCCAAGTCGGCACAAGCTGCCGCGCGCTCTGCCGAGGTACAACTTTCCTTTGACTCCATTCTCTCGCCGATTAACGGCAGAGCAGGAATCATTAACGTCTTCCCTGGCTCTCTAGTGCAGGCAAGCAATATCGTAACCACTGCAACAAGCTCCACTGCCACCTCGAGCGTAGGTTCGATGGTCACCATCACGCAACTCAACCCGATTAATGTTCAGTTTGTCATTCCAGAAAAAGATATTCCCATCATTTTGGAGAATAAGAAAGCTGATGTGCCTTTAAATGTCAAAGTGACTATTGGCAATACCGGAAAAAATACTTATGAAGGTCAAGTTCTGGTGATCGACAACCAAGTAGACCCTCTGATTGCCGCAGTTCGTGTAAAAGCACAAATTCCGAACGAAAAGTTAGAAGTGCTTCCTGGGCAATTTGCCCGCGTTTCACTATATGCCAACACCCTAAAAGATGTGATTGCCGTGCCAACTCAGGCAATTGTCATTAGCCCCGCTGGCCGTCTGATATATGTGGTTGACAAGGACGACAAGGTCACAGCAAAACCGGTGAAGGCGACCTATGAATACCAGGGCACCTCGGTCATTACTGGAATTAACGCTGGTGATCGTATCGTGGTTGAAGGTAAGCAGAATTTACGCACTGGTAGCAAAGTGCGCGAAGCAAAGTCCTCCAAATCGGAGCAGCCCCCCGCTGATAAAACCACTACCGCTGAACCAAAATGACGCTTTCTGAGCTATGCATTAGACGTCCCGTAATGACGGTATTGCTGTCTATCTCAACCGTTATTGCTGGGAGTGTTGCGTACTTTAAGATTCCAGTATCTGCCCTTCCTAGCTTCAATACGCCCATTATTTCGGTATCAGCCAGCCTACCTGGCGCCTCACCTGAAATTATGGCCTCGGCTGTTGCGCTGCCACTTGAAAAAGAATTTTCAACGATAGATGGCATCAAAGCTATCAGCTCTACTAACTCACTTGGTTCTACGAGCGTTACTCTCGAATTTACAAGCGATCGGGATATAGATAAAGCGGCCGTAGATGTGCAGGCAGCCCTCTTGCGGGCGCAACGACGTTTACCAATTGAAATGACGGTGCCTCCTTCATACCGGAAGATAAATCCTGCTGACACCCCCGTATTAATTGTGCGCATGAGCTCTCCGTCAATCAGCCTCTCTGAAATGAATGCTTATGCAGAGAACCTGATGTCCCCAAACTTATCTACTATCACCGGGGTTTCACAAGTAACGGTGTATGGAGCAAAGCGCTATGCAGTCCGAGTGAGTGTTAGGCCAGATGCTTTAGGCAATCGCAATATCACCATGGATGAGGTAGCGGCTGCAGTCAACAAAGCGAATACCACTAGCCCCATTGGAACCCTTGATGGGCCACGCCAACTCATCACTATCTATGCCAATCCACAGTTAGTGAAGGCTGAAGAATTTGGCAACCTCATCATTGCCCAGCGCAATGGTTATCCAATTTATCTCAAGGATGTTGCTGATGTCCAAGAGAGCTTTGAGGACGTGAAGACCTTTGCCTCTGCAAAAGGTGAACGCTCTATAGCAATTGGTATTTTGCGGCAGCCAAATGCCAATACGGTTGAAGTTGTTAACTCAATTAAAAAACTGTTGCCTTCTCTTAAAGCGCAAATGCCAGAATCTATTCAGTTAACACTGATTAATGATCGTTCGCTTTCAATTATTGAGTCTATTAATGATGTCAATCTGACCTTACTCCTCACCATTGCACTGGTTGTGTTGGTTATCTTCCTCTTTCTAAAGAATCTAGCTGCGACCATCATTCCTTCTATTAGTCTGCCGATTTCTCTGATAGGGGCATTTTTTGTTTTCTACTTTTTAGGCTACAGCCTGAATAACATTTCCTTGTTGGGCATCACTCTTGCTGTTGGCTTAGTAGTAGATGATGCAATCGTGGTACTAGAAAACATCATGCGTTATGTTGAAGAAGGTATGGACCCCTTAAAAGCTGCCTTAAAGGGTAGTAAAGAAGTTGGTTTTACGATCATCTCAATCTCCTTGTCTTTGGTAGCTGTATTTATTCCACTATTTTTCATGCAAGGCCCCATTGGTCTTCTCTTTAGAGAATTTGCCGTCGTTGTAACGCTATCCATACTAGTATCGGCCGTTGTCTCATTAACAGTAGTACCGATGTTATGCAGCCGTTTTTTGCCCAAACAAGGTAGGCCCCAAAAAGAATATCAAATCACAAAGCAGTTCGATCGCGTGTATGAATGGACGCTAAAAAAGTATATCCATTATCTGGATTTAGCCTTAGTGAATAGAAAGATAGTATTGCTTGGGGCGATTTCAAGCTTTGTGATCACCATCGCTCTTTTTGCCTATAGCCCCAAAGGATTCTTTCCAGAAGAAGATATTGGTCAATTACGCGTGACTCTAGAGGCCTCTGAAGATGTCTCTTTTCAAGCTATGATGGCTTTGCAAGATCAGGCTGCGAAAGTGGTGGATAGTGACCCCAATGTTGCAACCTCAATCTCTATTCTGGGTGGCGGCCAAAGTTCAGGTCGCAATACTGGAAGATTCTTCATCATTCTGAAACCCAAGAATGAGCGCCAAAAAATGAATAAGGTGATGGAGGGTTTGAGAGCCAAGTTCAGAGAGATTCCTGGCATTCAGGTCTACATGAGCCCGGTACAAAATTTACAGCTAGGTGGTCGAAGCAGCAAAAGCCGCTATCAATTTACCCTGCAAAGCGTTGGCTTTGAAGGCGTCAATGAATGGGCTGAGAAAGTGTTGCAAAAAATGCGTGCAAATCCATTATTTAGAGATGTCACTAGTGACTCGCAATTAAAAGGTTTGAACGTCAAGATTGAAATTGATCGGGAAAAAGCTGCAAGTGCGGGAGTATCCATCGCTGATATTCGTACTGCGCTCTACTCCTCCTTTGGTGAAAGACAGATATCCACTATCTATACCCCTGTAAGTACCTATTATGTGATTTTAGAAACAGCACAGAATGATCGTCAATTTGAAACAGATTTGAACAAGGTCTATGTTCGCGGAAGAGCAACAGATAAGTTGATTCCGCTATCTAGTCTGGCAAGCTTTGTCAGAACTGTGGGTCCTACTGCAGTAAACCACCAGGGACAGATTCCAGCAGTAACGATTTCTTTTAACTTAGCTCCAGATGTTTTCTTGGGAGATGCAACTAAGGCAATCGATAGCTTTGTTAAGGAGGTTGATTTACCACCTTCCATCATCACGAGTTATGGTGGCGATGCCGCCGTATTTAAAGATAACCAATCCGGTCAAATCATTTTGCTATTGGCTGCATTGGGCGTTATCTATATCTTGCTTGGC
Organism: Polynucleobacter meluiroseus; assembly: GCA_945864455.1. Classification (GTDB taxonomy): domain Bacteria; phylum Pseudomonadota; class Gammaproteobacteria; order Burkholderiales; family Burkholderiaceae; genus Polynucleobacter; species Polynucleobacter meluiroseus_B. Next base: position 18,361 of record CAMBBT010000019.1, read on the forward strand.
GTTCTGTACGAGAGCTATATCCACCCACTCACCATTTTGGCAGGCTTACCCTCTGCGGCTATTGGCGCAATTTTGGCACTACGTATCTTCGGATTTGAGTTAACCATTGTGGCTTCGATCGGCATCTTGCTACTCATCGGTATTGTGAAGAAAAATGCTATTTTGATGATTGACTTTGCATTAGATGCGCAGCGTAATCAAGGCATGACACCTGAAAAGGCGATTCGTGAAGCCTGTATCTTGCGCTTTCGCCCCATCATGATGACTACGATTGCCGCTTTGATGGGCGCATTACCCATTGCCCTTGGCTTAGGTGCTGGCGCAGAATTACGACAGCCCCTAGGTATCAGTGT
>CAMBBT010000020.1 GCA_945864455.1 Polynucleobacter meluiroseus
TGTCATTAGAGTGATAATAAATAGGAAACTAGAAAAATAAACAATAAAGATCAATCACCGCATGAATAGCACCGATTTAAGCGTCCTTCGTTCTGCCGTCAGCTGGCTTAAAGCCAGCCACTCTGTGGCTATTGCTACGGTTGTTCAAACTTGGGGATCTGCCCCAAGACCTGTTGGTTCTTGGCTTGCCATTCGGGAAGACGGTCAAGTAGCAGGCTCTGTTTCTGGTGGGTGCGTTGAAGACGACCTAATACGCCGGGTACAAACAGAAATTCTGACTAGGGCTATTCCTGAAATGGTGGTTTATGGAGTGAGCCAGCAAGAAGCGGCACGCTTTGGACTTCCTTGCGGAGGAACTCTGCAACTTCTTGTTGAGCCCAAGCCTGAATTAGCAGTGCTAGAGAAATTACTTGCGCAAATCTCGTCTCATCAAATCACTCGCCGTATAGTGAACTTAAGTACAGGGCAATCCATCTTAGGCGTCGGATCACGCCAAGACCAATTTGTTTGTAACGATCAAGAGATGCAAACTTCCTACGGGCCACGTTGGCGGATGGTCATCATTGGTGCTGGTCAACTATCCCTATACACAGCTGACTTTGCGCTAGCGTCTGACTTTGAAGTTATTGTGATTGATCCCCGTGAGGAATACGCAGAAGGCTTAAATCGGGATGATCTCATTTTCCACAAAGGGATGCCTGATGATGTCTTGCTTGAAATTGGGGTTGACCAACATACTGCTGTTGTAGCACTGACTCATGACCCTAAGCTAGATGATATGGCGTTGATGGAGGCTTTAAAGTCCCCCGCTTTTTATGTTGGTGCTTTAGGTAGCCGCAAGAATACGCAAAAACGCAAAGAGCGTCTCTTAGAGTTCGATCTTAATAAAGCACAAGTTGATCGGCTCCATGGCCCAGTGGGTCTGTATATCGGGGCACTCACCTCACCAGAAATCGCAGTATCGATTCTGGCAGAGGTCGTTGCCGTGAAGTATGGCATCAGCGTTCCAAAGAAAAACTAGCTTATAAAGCTTTTTAATTTGCTTTGAGCTTGCCGTCTTTTAAGCGTGGTTCAACAAAGTGACCTTTGCGAGCACGGTTGCCAGCAAATGATTTGAGTGTCTTCGCATCCAGATTGAGTTCTGTTGGCTTACCAGCACGACCAGCCCCACTATATGTGGCGCCATCTGGGCCTACAGCAATTGCAGATGCTAAGAATTCTTTGTCGTCTAAACCCATCAGGATGACGCCTCTGCCACCTGTTGGTAAGCGCTTTAGATCGCCCAATGGGAATACCAGCAATTTAGACGCTTGCGACAAACAAGCCACTTGCTTCATGCCTAGATTGACTTTGACTGCGCCTAAGGGTGCATCACCAACCACTTTGGCATCAATGCTGACAAAAGATTTACCTGCTTTATTCCGGGTACTCATATCCGCTACGTTAGCCAAAAAGCCATAACCAGCCTTAGTAGAAAGTAGTACTAAATCATCTGGCTGACCGGCATAGTAAGCAACCATTTGTGAGCCAGCAGCCAAATTAACAAAACTGGTTAATGGTGAACCGTCACCGCGTGCACCTGGCAACTCGCTCACTGGCACTGTATAGACTCGTCCATCGCTACCAAAGCCCTGCATTACATCAACCGTACGAACCTCAAAGGTTTCATACATGCCATCGCCCGCCTTGAAACTAAATTGGGTGGGGTCATGCTCATGACCTTGACGAACACGTACCCAACCTTTTTGAGAGACGATCACTGTCACTGGCTCGTCAATCACTTTGGTTTCTGCAATGGCACGCTTATCTTCCTGAATTAAGGTGCGACGATCATCACCAAAGTCCTTCATATCCGATTCGATTTCTTTAACGATGCGCTTACGCAGCACGGCATCGCTTTGTAGCAAGCCATCTAAATCATCTCGCTCAGCCTTGAGATCTTTGAGCTCTTGTTCAATCTTGATACCTTCAAGACGTGCTAACTGACGCAAACGTATATCGAGAATATCTTCGGCCTGACGATCAGATAGCTTGAACTCTTTAATCAGGTCCGCTTTTGGTTCATCGCTATTGCGAATAATCTTAATGACCTTATCGATATTGAGAAGAACCGTTAATCGCCCTTCCAATACATGCATGCGATCTTTGACTTTACCTAAGCGGTACTGAGTGCGACGGGTTACGGTAGCAACCCTAAACTCAACCCACTCCGTCAAAATCTCTTTAAGCCCTTTTTGACGTGGACGACCGTCATTACCAATCATCACCAGGTTCATCGGCGCATTCGATTCAAGCGAGGTATGCGCCAATAGCAGATTTACAAATTCATTAACGTCAATATTTTTGCTCTTGGGCTCAAACACCAAACGTACGGCGGCATCTTTACTCGATTCATCGCGCACACCATCTAGTACATTCAAAATGGTGGACTTTAGATTATTTTGCTCAGGAGTCAGCGTCTTTTTACCAACCCTCACCTTTGGATTAGTGATCTCTTCAATCTCTTGTAGTACACGCTGAGAAGAAGTGGCTGGTGGCAATTCATTCACAACGATCTGCCATTGACCGCGGGCTAATTCTTCAACAGACCAGCGGGCGCGCACCTTAATGCTGCCACGGCCAGTGTCGTAGATCTGGGCAATCTCAGCGGAGGATGAAATAATTTGCCCACCACCAGGATAGTCTGGGCCAGGCATGATGCCTAGCAAATCCTCGGTAGATAGTTTGGGAGACTTCATCAAAGCAATGGCAGCACTCGCAACTTCACGCAGATTATGCGAAGGAATCTCCGTTGCCATACCAACAGCAATACCCGATGCGCCATTTAGAAGAACAAACGGTAGACGTGCTGGCAATAATTTAGGCTCTTGGAATGAGCCGTCATAGTTAGGTGCGAAATCAACCGTACCCTCATCAATTTCACTTAATAACAAGCCAGCAATCTTGGTTAAGCGCGCTTCGGTGTAACGCATTGCAGCTGCGCCATCACCATCACGTGAACCAAAATTACCTTGGCCATCAATCAAGGGGTAACGTAATGAGAAGCTTTGCGCTAAGCGAACCAAAGCATCATAAGCAGATTGATCACCATGAGGATGGAACTTACCGAGCACATCCCCCACAACTCGGGCACTCTTGACTGGCTTGGCATCCGCACGCAAACCCATTTCGCTCATGGAGAACAAAATGCGGCGTTGTACTGGCTTCTGACCATCCGATACTTCTGGCAAGGCGCGCCCTTTAACTACGCTAATCGCGTAATCAAGATAAGCCCGCTCAGCATAAACCGCTAGGGTCAAACTGTCTTTACCATCTTCATTCAGATCCATTGTTTTTGGATCATGAGGATCTTTCGGACCCTTAGGACCCTTTGAGCTAGCCTTCGATTGAGGAGTTACCTCCGCCTCAATGGGGTCGGAAAACAGATCTGCCTGCTGCAGGACAGGCTTCTTAGCTGGAGTTTTTTTCGTTGCCATTAAATGTCTGCCTCCACTTCATTGCCGCGCTCTTCTAGCCAATCGCGTCTTGCGCCAGATTCGGATTTGCCCATTAGCATATCCATGGTCTTAAAAGTTTCATCTTCAGTCCAAGAGCCTAAAGTTACTGGCAATAAACGCCGCGTATCAGGATTTAAGGTGGTATCCCATAATTGCTCAGCACTCATCTCTCCCAAACCTTTGAAGCGAGAGATTTGCCAGGCAGATTCTTTAACGCCATCTTTACGTAATTTATCTTCAATCGCCTGAAGTTCACTGGCATCGAGTGCATAAATTTTTTGCGCTGGTTTTTTACCGCGTGCTGGAGCATCGATCCTAAAAAGGGGTGGCCTAGAAATATGCACATGGCCTAGATCAATCAGCTTAGGGAAATGCTTGTAGAACAGGGTTAACAAAAGCACCTGAATATGGGCTCCATCAACGTCTGCATCTGACAAAATGCAAACCTTGCCGTAACGTAAGTTCGATAGATCGGGATCATCATTGAGACCATGTGGATCCACGCCAATGGCTACTGCAATATCGTGTACCTCGTTATTAGCAAATAAACGATCACGCTCTGCCTCCCAAGTGTTCAGAACCTTACCGCGCAGAGGCAAGATGGCTTGATATTCTTTATTGCGACCCATTTTGGCTGAGCCACCAGCTGAATCACCCTCAACGAGGAAGATTTCATTGATGGAGATGTCTTGACTTTCGCAGTCAGTAAGCTTGCCAGGCAGAACTGCAACTCCTGAAGATTTTTTCTTTTCTACTTTTTGGCCGGCCCTAGTTCTTGCTTGAGCTTGCTTAATGACTAAGTCAGCGAGTTTGCGACCGTAATCTACATGCTGGTTCAGCCAAAGCTCTAAAGCAGACTTTGTGTAGCCTGATACTAGCCTTACTGCATCTCGTGAATTTAAGCGCTCTTTAATTTGACCTTGAAATTGCGGATCCAATACTTTGGCAGACAAAATAAATGAGGCGCGCGCAAAGACGTCTTCAGGCATGAGCTTCACACCTTTAGGTTGCAAAGCATGCATTTCAATAAAGCCTTTAACAGCATTAAAGAGGCCTTCACGCAAACCACTTTCATGCGTTCCACCAGCGGGTGTTGGAATGAGATTTACATAGCTCTCGCGCACGGGTGCACCATCTTCAGTCCAGCAAACGACCCAGCCAGCGCCCTCACCCTCTGCAAACGAATCATCTTCGCCGCTACCCGTAGCGTATTGCTCTGCTTCGAATGGCGGTATGACCTCTGGACCATGGCCAGCTTGCGCCATTGCTTCATTTAGGTAGCCACGTAAACCTTGGGCATATTGCCAAGTTTGACTATCACCCGATTTTTCTTGGACGAGAGTCACTTTAACGCCAGGTAATAGAACTGCCTTAGAGCGCAAGAGACGAATCAGGTCAGCCATCGGAATGGTTGAGCTATCAAAATACTTACCATCAGGCCATGCGCGTACACGCGTGCCATGAGATTTATCTTGCTTGGATGAGGGCTTTGTTTTGAGTTTCTCAATGACTCTGCCATCTGCAAAAGTCAAAGTAGAAATCTGCCCATCACGCCATACGGTTACTTCTAATCTTTTAGATAAGGCGTTGGTAACAGAAACGCCCACACCATGCAAACCTCCAGAGAATGCATACGCACCACCAGCACCTTTTTCAAATTTGCCGCCAGCGTGCAATTGGGTAAAGACGATTTCGACTACGGGGAGTTTTTCAGTAGGATGCATGCCCACTGGTATGCCACGTCCGTCATCTTCCACGCTCACGCTGCTGTCGGTATGCATGGTCACGGTAATGTGTTTGCCAAAGCCGCCTAATGCTTCGTCTGAGGCGTTATCTAAGACCTCTTGAATAACGTGCAAGGGATTGTCGGTTCGGGTATACATCCCAGGCCGCTGACGGACAGGTTCTAGGCCTTTTAGGACCTGAATCGATGATTCGCTGTATTCGGAAGTTTTACGGGTAGCCATGCGCGCAAATTGTAGTCATGTCTGAGCTCAAAGCGGAACTTTTCAAGAATTCCCCTGCCATCCATGCCAAAATCAGGGCATGGGAGCCTTAAGTCATATTCGTGTTCTAGACCTTAGTCGGGTACTGGCTGGCCCTTGGTGCGCCCAAAACCTGGCAGATCTCGGTGCCGACGTGATTAAAGTTGAACGACCTGGTACTGGAGATGACACCCGCCATTGGGGGCCTCCTTTTGCCAAAGATGCCAATGGCAAAGAAACAGAAGAGTCTGCCTACTTCATTTGTATTAATCGAAATAAACGCTCCATCACGATCGATATTGCTAAGCCTGAGGGACAGGACATCATTCGCAAACTTGCAGCCGAGTCGGATGTGGTGATTGAAAACTATAAAGTTGGAGACTTAGCTAAATATGGCCTTGATTATGAGAGCCTTAAAAAAATAAAGCCTGATGTAGTCTATTGCTCGATTACTGGCTTTGGTCAAACTGGTCCTTACGCGAATCGCCCTGGTTACGATTTCATCATTCAAGGCATGGGTGGCTTCATGAGCGTTACCGGTGAAGCTCATGATTTTGAAGGTGCTAGCCCACAAAAATCGGGGGTTGCGATTGCCGATATTTTTACAGGTATGTATGCCTCTTCTGCAATTCTAGCGGCTATTATTCATCGTGATCACACAGGCGAAGGTCAATATATTGATATGTCTTTGCTAGATACCCAGATTGCGGTAATGGCTAACGTATCAAGTGCATACCTCACTACTGATGAAGTACCTAAGCGTTGGGGTAATGCCTCTCCCATCATCGTTCCTTACCAAACCTTTCCAACATCAGACGGCTGGATCATTGTGGCAGCTGGTAATGATGGTCAGTTTAGACAGTTTGTTACCGTAGGTGGTGAAGCCCATTTAGCCGATAACCCACTCTATGCAAACAATCCTTTGCGTGTTCAACATCGAAAGCAATTGATTTTTCTGCTAGAGCAAATGACTCGCAAGAAAACGAAGGGACAATGGATTTCCTTATTGGAAGAAGTAAAGGTTCCTTGTGGTCCCATTAATAACTTCAAAGAAGTATTTGAGAACGAACAGGTGATCTCCAGAAATGTTCAACTCAATGTGCCGCATCCTACTGTTGGCAATATGAAATTGGTTGCAAGCCCAATCAAGCTTTCTAAAACGCCGACTGAAGTACGGATGGCGCCACCAACGCTGGGCCAACATACTGAAGAAATCTTGCATGAACGACTCAATCTCAATGACAAAGCGATTCATGAGTTGCGTGATAAAGGAATCATTTAAGCCATGACCACTATCAAACCATCACTCACCATCAAGCAAGTCCTCATTTTTGGTGGCTTCATGGTTACCATGTCTATGGGTATACGTCATGGCTTCGGCTTGTTCAATCTTCCCATCACCTCTGCCAATGAATGGGGTCGCGAAACCTTCGCTTTAACTATTGCTCTGCAAAACCTCACTTGGGGTGTATTTCAGCCGATTACAGGCGCGCTTGCCGATCGTTATGGGGCATTCAAGATCATGGTGGCTGGTGGCGTTCTGTATGCCCTAGGTTTAGCTGGCATGGCAGTTTCTACCGATATCCTCAATTTCACAATTGCCGGTGGTTTGCTGATCGGCCTAGCGCAAACTGCAACCACCTATAGCGTGGTCTACGGAATCTTAGGTCGAAATGTTCCAGCCGACAAACGGGTATGGGCAATGGGTATTGCTGCTGCTGCAGGCTCTTTTGGTCAGTTCCTCATGATTCCGGTTGAGCAGGGCTTGTTAAGCGCCTTTGGTGCTCAAGATGCACTCTTATTGCTAGCACTGATGGCCAGTCTCATGATTCCAACTGCCTATATGTTGCGCGAGAAAAATTTTGTTCAGAACAACAATCTCGGTGATCAAACCATTAAGCAGGCCCTAAAAGAGGCGATGAGTAATCCGAGTTTTCGTTACCTCACCCTGGGCTATTTTGTCTGCGGCTTTCAGGTAGTCTTCATTGCAGTCCATCTTGCACCCTATCTCAAAGATCTCTCATCTACTTATCCATCCGTTGCGGCCCCTGCGGTAGCTACTACCGCATTGGCCTTAATTGGCTTGTTCAATGTGTTTGGAACGTTCGGTGCTGGCATCTTGGGCCAACGCTTTCCGAAACGCTATTTACTCTCTGGTATTTACTTGACTCGATCTATCGCCATTATCGGGTTCTTGCTCCTGCCCTTAAGCCCAACGACTACTTACATCTTTGCCGCGATCATGGGCATCCTATGGCTATCGACAGTGCCACTGACAAACGCAATCGTTGCGCAAATCTTTGGTGTTAAATACCTCAGCATGCTCTCTGGACTAGTGTTCTTTTCTCATCAACTTGGTAGCTTCTGTGGTGCATTTTTGGGTGGCTACTTATTCGATCGCACAGGTTCTTATTTAATCGTTTGGGAAATTGCCATTGCACTAGGTGTCTTTGCCTTCTTAGTAAATCTACCAGTTAAAGAGCACACTATTAGTCGAACCGTAAACGTATGAGCCAGAAATTTTCTTTATGGCAATGGGTCTTTTATGGCTTCACTCTTTTTATCTTGCTACTCATTTTTTCTGCCTACTTTGCGCCTGACATGATGGTGGCGCTCACTAATCAAGTTTGGGCTATGTGTGGCTGGTAATGGGTTTTAAAATGGGCATTTTCTCTAACACAGATTGATATTGGATTCAAACTCGCCGTAGCACAATGGATAGTGCACATGCCTCCTAAGCGTGGGATACAGGTTCGATTCCTGTCGGCGGGACCACAAAATAATCAAAACTTATCCACAGGTAATGTGGATAAATCCGTAAAAGATTTCCTAAGTCTTAGATTTGTATAGAGTGATCTGACTTGCTTAAATTATTGGCAGAAACTTCTGATCGGTTTGCTGCGATTGCATATGAAAATATGTTCTTCTGCACTGGGAAGTTTTATGTTATGAGCCGTTGCCAAATGCCTCAAATGCCTCAAAAAACCTAAAAATGGCAAGTTCCCTTAAACTCCGAGCTATGACCAGCCTATCAACCAGTTCTCTCGCAGCCCTTGAAGAAATGCTTCAAAATACGGCGCGTTCTGCCCCGGTTGACTTTATGCCGATTCATCTTTCCAAAGGTTTGGAGGGTGAGCAAGTCATTGGTCACTTAAACCCAGAATTCATCCCCTATCTTCAAGAATCACTTCAAGCAGAATCGATACCACTCATTTCCATTAAAAGTGATCGCTTAACGATTCATTTATCCCGCCCTAAAGAATTGTCTGCCAGCCTTTCTCAGTTGGCTGACAAAATGCGATCTGGTGGTTATGTGCCTGGTTGGCGTAATGAAGAATTTGCCTGGCTTGATCAAAATGGTCATCAGTGCTTTCGCTTGGAGCGTGCTGCATTTCGTACTTTCGGATTTCAGAGTATGGCAACCCACATCAATGGCTATACCAAATCTGATTTGCTTTGGCTGGGTAGACGAAGTGAAACAAAATCCACTGATCCAGGCAAGTTAGACAATATGGCAGCTGGTGGTATTTCTGCCAATGAGACCCCTTGGGTTTGTGCGAAACGCGAACTCTGGGAGGAGGCCGGAGTGCCGCCACAAATTGCTGATCAAGTTGAGCCTGTAGGTCGCATCCATATGCGTCGCCCTATTGGCGGACGAGGCTTTCATGATGAACAGCTTTATATCTATGATTTGGAACTCCCCGATCAGTTCATTCCGACCAATCATGACGGTGAAGTCAGTGGCTTTATTCATATTTCCTTGGCCGAAGCTGCTGCCCGCATCTTGGCAGATGAATTTACGAGTGATGCCGCGTTCGTTACTGCCGACTACATTCTGCGCCGCAATAAATCCACTTTTTAGGCCTTTTTAAGGCTCTTTATTAGGGTCCTGAACCCAAACCCCATTTCGTGGTTAAATTACCCAAGGATGAAACAGGGGTGCCCTCTAGATATTTACCTAGAGGCGCTGAGAAAAACCCTAGAACCCGATCCAGGTAATGCTGGCGTGGGAAGTTACATCAGACCGACACCCGGTTTCGTCCATCTACAACCGTAAGGAGATGGACGTGAGTACAAATAAAGAAAAAACCAAACATGAAATTCCAAGCTTAAAAAGTCTGGAGCGCGACTTCGGTCAGAAGTTCGCCTACCCTGCTTCAACAAAAACCTATTTACAAGGTTCACGTCCTGACGTGAAGGCGCCGATCCGCATGATCGAGCAACTCTCAACGCGGGTTGGTGAAGAAATGATTCCCAATCCACCGGTGCCTGTCTATGACACCTCAGGTCCTTACAGTGATCCTGAGATTGTGATTAATCTGGAAAAAGGTTTACCAAGATTACGTGATGCTTGGATTGCTGAGCGTAATGATACGATTCAGTTATCGGGTCCTAGCTCTGAATATGGGGTTGCGCGCTCCCAAGATGAAGCCACTCAGAGCCTGCGCTTTTCACACATCAGCGCACCACGAGTTGCTAAAGCTGGTAGCAATGTGAGCCAGATGTATTACGCCCGCAAAGGGATTATTACCCCAGAAATGGAATACATTGCCCTACGTGAATCCATGGGTCTAGAGCAACTCCGTAAAGATCCTGCCTACAAGCAGCTTTTGAAGCAGCATCCTGGCAAGTCCTATGGTGCAAACCTGCCTGATATCGTTACCGGTGAATTTGTGCGCTCTGAAGTTGCTGCTGGCCGCGCGATTATTCCTGCGAACATCAATCACCCTGAATTAGAGCCGATGATTATTGGACGTAACTTCCGTGTGAAGATTAACGGCAACCTAGGTAACTCTGCTGTGACTTCTTCCATTAATGAGGAAGTTGAAAAGATGGTGTGGTCGATTCGTTGGGGTGCAGACACCATCATGGATCTTTCTACTGGCAAACATATTCATGAAACCCGTGAGTGGATTATTCGTAACTCACCAGTACCCATTGGCACAGTTCCTATCTACCAAGCTTTGGATAAAACCGGTGGCGTTGCTGAAGACCTCACCTGGGAAATGTTCCGTGATACTTTGGTTGAGCAAGCTGAGCAAGGTGTTGATTACTTCACTATTCATGCCGGTGTATTGCTACGCTACGTTCCCTTAACTGCTGATCGCATTACCGGCATTGTGTCTCGTGGTGGTTCGATTATGGCGAAGTGGTGCTTGGCTCACCATAAAGAAAACTTCCTGTACACCCGGTTTGATGAAATCTGCGAAATCATGAAAGCCTATGACGTGTCATTTAGCTTAGGTGATGGCTTACGCCCGGGTTGTATTGCAGACTCTAATGATGCTGCTCAGTTTGGTGAACTTCATACCTTAGGTGAACTCACTGCCAAAGCATGGAAGCATGATGTGCAAGTCATGATCGAAGGTCCTGGTCACGTTCCAATGCAACGCATTGAAGAGAATATGACTGAAGAGCTCAAGCATTGCTTAGAAGCCCCCTTCTATACCCTGGGACCATTGATCACGGATATTGCGCCAGGTTACGACCACATCACCAGCGGCATTGGTGCTGCACAAATTGGTTGGTACGGCACAGCGATGCTGTGTTACGTCACTCCTAAAGAGCATTTAGGCCTTCCTGATAAGGAAGATGTGCGCGAGGGCATCATTACTTACAAGATTGCTGCTCATGGTGCTGATTTGGCTAAAGGCTTACCGGGTGCTCAGGTACGCGATAACGCACTGTCGAAGGCCCGTTTTGAGTTCCGCTGGGAAGATCAATTCAATCTCGGTTTAGATCCTGAGCGCGCACGCGAATATCACGACGCTACCTTGCCTGCTGAAGGCGCCAAGATTGCCCACTTTTGCTCGATGTGTGGTCCAAAGTTCTGTTCAATGAAGATCACCCAAGAAGTTCGTGACTACGCTGCAACGTTAGATGCTGATGGCAACCCTAAGGTAAGTAAAGTTATTCCGATCACTGCAGATACATCAACAGACCCTGAAAAGGGTATGGAAGAAATGTCAGCAGAGTTTCGGAAGCGCGGTAGCGAGATTTACCAATAAAGTATTCCACCTTAACTGTGAATAGCACTTCCTTCTCGCAGAGCAAGTACGCAATCGTCGGTGGCGGCCTGATGGGTCGTCTGCTGGCGGTAGCGCTTGCCCAGCGAGGGGCACAAGTCGATCTATTTGATAAAGGCGATTCAAATTCTCATGGCTCTGCTGCGCGGGTTGCAGCTGCAATGCTGGCACCGCTGGCTGAGTCTGTGATCACCGAAGATTCAGTGGTGCGGATGGGAATTCATAGTCTGGCTCGGTGGAAAGAACTCATCAGTGATTTATCTACACCCGTATTTTTTCAACAAGATGGCACATTAATCGTATGGCATCGGCAAGATGCTAGCGATGCGCAAAGATTTACAGCCCACCTAGAGCGCAACTGCCGCAACAATGCACTCTTGCAGTCACCACAGAAACTCAATAATGAAGCAGTACGTGATTTAGAGCCAGGCCTTGCTGAGCGCTTTACCCAAGGATTGTTTTTACCCAATGAGGGACAGCTCGACAATCGACAATTATTGGATGCCCTGCTCGTAGAGCTTGGGAAGCTTAAGGTTCATTGTCACTGGCATACCGAAGTCCATCCAGATGATCTGCGCAAAGATACAGCTTATCGTGCTGTGATTGACTGCCGTGGCACAGGCGCTCAAGATGCTTGGGCTTCAAATGGCAGAAATACCCTGCGTGGCGTGCGTGGTGAAGTGATGCGCTTGTATGCACCCGAAGTCAAGCTCAAGCGCCCAACCCGTCTGATTCATCCCCGCTACCCAATCTATATTGCCCCAAAAGAAAATGACGTGTATGTCGTTGGTGCTACTGAAATTGAATCAGATGACTTATCTGAGATGAGTGTGCGCTCGGCCATGGAATTACTCAGTGCTGTTTATACAGTGCATAGCGGTTTTGCTGAGGCCCGTATTTTAGAAATGGCAACCCAATGTCGCCCAACGCTGAAAAACAATCTTCCAGAGATCAAAATACGTAAAGATAAGGGGCTCTCTGATGTGGTGGCGATCAATGGCTTATACCGCCATGGATACATGATTTCTCCCGCTGTTCTGGATTGCGCTTTAGAGCTACTTACCTCTGGAGAAAGTAATACAGCATTGGAATTAGGCTTAAATATTACTCAGGAAGCCAGTAATCAAGAGGCTAGCTTATGCGCGTAATAGTCAATCAAGTAGAGTACGAGTTACCTTCACAGAGCATGATCTCGGATGTACTGTCTTTAATTGATGCACGGCCACCCTATGCAGTGGCTGTTAATTTGAACTTTGTTCCTAAGACCAAGCATAGTGAATTTCTACTGAATGAGAATGATCAGGTAGAAGTGATCGCTCCGGTTACCGGCGGCTAAGAAAATAAGAGAATTTATGACAGTACCATTACCCAATAATCTGAGTAGCGCTGATGCTTTAGTACTCTATGGCGAGAGCTTTGCTAGTCGCTTGCTACTAGGAACTTCGCGTTATCCATCCCCACAAGTGCTGGAGAATACAGTCCACGCATCTAATCCCGCAATGATTACGGTGAGCCTACGCCGCCAAGGAACTTCCACCACAGAAGCGCATAGCGGCTTTTGGGAGCTTTTAAAAAAGATGGCTGTCCCAGTCTTACCCAATACTGCTGGCTGTCATAGCCCGCAAGAAGTCATCACTACTGCGCAAATGGCGCGCGAGGTATTTGAGACAAACTGGATTAAGCTCGAATTGATTGGTGATGATTACACCCTACAACCGGATACTTTGCGCCTGGTTGAAACGGCACAAACATTAATTAAAGATGGCTTTAAGGTTTTGCCCTATTGCACTGAAGACTTAATTTTGTGCCAACGCTTAGTCGATGTTGGTTGCCAAGCAGTTATGCCTTGGGCAGCGCCCATTGGAACCGGTCAAGGTCCTTTAAATCCCTATGCTATGAAGTTACTGCGTGACCGCTTAAAGGTTCCGCTGCTAGTAGATGCAGGTCTTGGCCTGCCTTCTCACGCCTGCACCGTGATGGAATGGGGTTTTGATGGTGTGTTACTCAACACCGCGGTTGCGCTTGCTGAAGATCCCGTAGTGATGGCAAAAGCCTTTGCGATGGCAGTCGATGCTGGTCGTGCAGCGTATTTATCTGGTGCCATGAAACCACAAGAATCTGCCCAGGCAAGTACACCCTTGGTTGGCACTCCTTTTTGGCATCAGAATTAATGAGTTTAGTTCGGGACCTTGCGGATCAAATTCTGGCGGCCCATGGCAATGGTGATCTGTGCCTGCCGATTCCACCGTTTTCCATCAGTAAACCACCACCCAGAGTGGGTAATGAATCTGCTGCCGATCATTACGAACTTGCTGGCGCTCTTGCAGCAATCAATATGGGCTTTATTGAATCGGATGCCAAAGTATTGGGTAAAGCTTGGTCCCGCATGGTACAGGGCGATGGCGGCTTTAATGCCTTGAAGTGGCCCAATAGACCAGAACACTTTGATTTACTTCCTTGGACTCGTAATATGAATTCTGAGGCCTTCCCAGAATGTCCAATGCGTTTAGGTTTATACGGTGTCATGCCCGATGCAGATTGGATAAAACGGATGGTTGATGCGCAGCTACCCACAGTACAGTTGCGTTTTAAATCTGAAGATAAATTCAAGATCAGAAAACAAATCAAAGAAGCAGTGAAGGCCACCAAAGACAGTCAGACCTTACTCTTCATTAATGATTATTGGGAGCAAGCAATTGATGAGGGCGCTTATGGCGTTCACCTTGGTCAAGAAGATATGGCCATTGCTGATTTAGATCAGATTCGGTCAGCAGGATTGCGCTTAGGTTTGAGCACCCATGGTTATGCCGAGATGGTTTATGCAGATCGTTTTTGCCCCAGCTATATTGCAATGGGTGCAGTCTTTCCAACTAATTTGAAGAAGATGCCCACTGCCCCACAAGGCTTAGGTCGCCTCTATCTTTACGCAAAACTCATGGGTCAGTATCCATTAGTGGCCATTGGTGGAATCGATCAAGACAGTATCCGTGCGGCCGCTAAGAGTGGCGTTGGTTCAGTAGCAGTAGTGAGAGCAATTACTCAGGCAAAAGATCCTAAGGCTGCTGTTCAGCATTTACAAGCATTAATGCAATAGTCTGCAAGAATCTTTAGCGCTTACCTTTTTCATCTAACAAAGCTGTTGGGTAAAAATCATGCATATGCCACAAAGGTCCTGGACCTTCCCCAATACTCAAGAAACGCCCTGCCTCTAAGCCCGCCTCTACATAGGCAATTGCTTTTGCCACCGCATGACTTAGATCTTGGCCAGCAGCTAAATACGTAGCAATCGCAGAGGCTAAAGAGCAGCCTGTGCCATGAGTATTGAGGGTGTTGACACGATAGTGTTTGAATTCTTTTGATTGGGTGACTTCTAAGCCATCTTCTAGGGTTTTCCACATCAGAAAATCGGTAATTTGGGTATGTGTCGCATCTAAGTGCCCACCTTTAATCAAAACAGCTTGAGGACCCATCTCCATTAATTGTTGTGCAGCCATTTTGAAATCATTAGCCCCAGAAATATCACGACCTAGCAACAATGATGCTTCTTCCATGTTGGGAGTAATCAATGTTGCCATCGGAAACAATTCGCTCATCATGGCTCGCGCTGTGTCATCACCACCTAGACTTGCGCCAGAAGTTGCCCGTAAGACAGGATCCAGCACAATGCGTTTCACACTATGACGGCGCAATGCTTTGGCAACAGTGCGGACAATCTCTGGGCTAGCGAGCATTCCGATTTTGACAATGTCTACCCCGATATCCAACAAGACAGCGTCAATCTGGGCTTCGATTACATCCAAATCTATATCCTGAATGCGTGTGACCCCGAGCGTATTTTGAGCCGTGATGGCGGTGATCACGGACATGCCATAGCCACCAAGCGCAGTGATCACCTTGAGGTCAGCCTGAAGCCCTGCCCCGCCACCACTGTCTGAGCCGGCGATAGTCAGTACTCTAGGGATCTGTACGGATGTAGGAAGTAATGAATGCATCTTGCTATAATATCGGCTTATTCCTCGATAGCTCAGCGGTAGAGCAGCAGACTGTTAATCTGTTGGTCCGTGGTTCGATCCCACGTCGAGGAGCCAAAATATAGGTAGATGTTCAGGGTCTAGAGCAATCTAGGCCCTTTTTTCATTTAAGACTTCCTTTTCCTACTAAAGTTACCCAAGCAATGATCCGATTGTGCTTAAATTAGATTATTAAATTCATCATCAGAATGAGTCTAATCAATAGGAGATGGTCATGATTCAAAGTACCCCCCTTAATTCACTTGGCCGAGCAATTGCGCTGGTCATAGGTCTAGTTGCCCTGCTTGGGGGTATTGCCCAACCAAGCTTAGCCCAATCAGATTACCCAAACAAGCCGATACGCTTTGTCATTCCTTTTCCTGCTGGTGGCGCAACCGACAATATTGCTAGGCCACTACAAAATGAGCTCCTCACTACAGCCAAGTGGAATGTCCTTATCGACAATAAACCAGGCGCAGGCGGTAATATTGCCGCAGAAATCGTTGCTAAAGCATTACCTGATGGCTACACCTGGCTGATGGCTTCTGTAGGTACTCATGGTATTAACTTGCCCCTCTACACCCAAGGTGGCGGAAAGCTGCCATTTGATCCGATTAAAGATTTCACACCAATCTCTCTGGTTGCGGAGTTACCCAATGTCTTAGTTTTAAATCCGGAGTTTGCTGCCAAGAACAACATCAATACCGTCAATGATTTGATTGCCTATGCCAGAGCCCGTCCTGGTAAGGTCAACATGGCATCTAGCGGTAATGGCACATCGATCCATATGGCTGGCGAACTCTTTAAGTCGATGACTAAAACCTATATGGTCCACCTACCCTATAGAGGAAGTCCTCCCGCTGTAATTGACCTCATGGCAGGCAACGTAGATATCATGTTTGATAACCTGCCGTCTTCGATTAGCTTTATTCGTGCGGGTCGATTAAAAGCATTGGCAGTGACTAGTGCAAAGCGTTCTCCTGCATTTCCAGACTTGCCAACGATTGCTGAAGCAGCAAACTTACCAGGATATGAAGCGACTTCTTGGTTTGGAGTGGTTGGCCCTGCAAACATGCCTGCAGATATATTGAGCAAAGATAGCGCCGTAATAATGGCGGCTATTAATAGCCCATCAGTAAAAGAAAAGTATCTGGCAATGGGTGCGCAGCCGGTTGGCAGTACGCCTGCTCAATTTAGTGCCTTCATTAAAAATGAGATCACTAAGTGGACTAAGGTTGTGAAAGACTCTGGGGCAAAAGTAGATTAATCTTTTAAACCTACCAAACAAAAGAGGAGCATTGCTCCTCTTTTTTCTTGACTCTTACTTTTTACTTACCTAATTGAGACAGTAACTTACTCGGTGAGATCACTTCTTGATCTAAGACCAATTCAATTAATGCGCCCTTTTTACTGGCTAGTGCTTTTGCAAATACGGGTGCAAACTCTTCAGTCTTAGTGACTTTAAATCCGGGCATCCCAAAGCTATCAGCAAACTTTACAAAATCTGGATTAGTTAAGTCAGTTGCCATCACGCGCGACTTAAATTCTCTTTCCTGATGCATCCGAATGGTTCCCAGCATATTGTTATTAACTACCAAAACAATTGGGAAGGCATCATAACGTGCTGCTGTTGCTAGCTCTTGGCAATTCATCATAAAGTCGCCATCGCCACAGACTGCAATCACGACTTTTTCAGGGCTTACAATCTTCGCAGCAATTGCTGCTGGCAAACCATAACCCATCGAGCCATTGGCAGGGGCCAATTGGGTCTTATGAGGTCCATAAGGATAAAACCGATGCACCCAGGTGGCAAAGTTACCAGCACCATTGCTCACAATCGCATCACGCGGTATAGCGCTTGGTAATGAACTCATGATCTGAGCCAATTGCAAATCACCGGGTGTGGTCACTGGGCTAGCAAAGGCTAAGTACTCAGCGTGTGCTGCTTGCATCGCTGCACGGTCATATTGATTACCCATCTTGACATTCTTGAGGGCAGCGCAGAAATTTTCTGGGCTGCAATTGATGGCAAAGTCTGGACGATATACACGACCTAAATCTTCTGCACCTGAGAGCACATGAATGAGTTGATTTTTAGCTTGGGGAATAGAGAATAAGGTGTAGCCAGCGGTGGTCATCTCGCTCAATCGCTCACCAATGACTAAAAGAACATCTGCCTCACTAATGCGCTTTACTAAGGATGGATTGGCGCCTATTCCTAAATCACCTGCAAAGGCAGGATCTAGGTTATCCAGCACATCTTGAGAACGAAAGCTGGTGGCTACTGGCACACCTTCTTGATTAGCCCAACTATGTAAATCATCACAGGCATTGCTATTCCAATTGCCACCACCTGCAATAATCATGGGCTTTTTCGCTGCTGTAAATACTTTCATCGCTAAATTAAACTGCTTGGTATCTAAGCCTGGCTGAATAATGTGGGCTGGTTTAGTGGGGTTGTCTTGGCCAAACATGTACAGCACATCTTCAGGTAATGCGAGCACAACTGGGCCTTTACGCCCTGCTTGCGCAACATGAAACGCATGCGAAACAAATTCATCGATA
>CAMBBT010000021.1 GCA_945864455.1 Polynucleobacter meluiroseus
CAGTAGCTAAGTCAATCTTGACCAAAGTGCCACGATGGGAGGCTGCATATACTGCATCGCCTGCAACGACTGGATGAAAGTTAAACCCTTCAGAAGAGCCAACACTAGTTGACCACACCGCTTGCATATCAAACTGATTGGTCACAGCAACTAACTCGGAGGGCTTGCGAACACGAGAGCCGCCCGAGCAAGCAATCAGTGCTGTGGCAACTACGCCGATAAGAATAGTGGTGCTAAGGAGTCTTGCTAAGCGCTTCACTGTACTACCCCTCCAACTGCATCGATCTTTACCTTCAAGAGACGACGCGCCTCTTCAGGAAATTCTTTAGCTTGGTCTAATTTTTTCCATGCATCTTCATAGCTTTTTTTCGCTTCAGCATTTTTCTTCTGCACTAAATACCAATCACCACGACGCTCTAACCACAATGCCTCAAAGCCAGCAATCGGTGTTTCTTTTAGGATTTGATCTGCCTCGGTAAAGTCTTTTTCACCGCCCTGCTCAATTAACTGAGTCACTAAGCGTAATTTAGCCAAAGCTAAATAGCCATCATTGCTTGCATTCTTCGCAGTCCAACGAAGATAGCCGATGGCCTTAGCACTATCACCAGTATCAGCAGCAATACGCGCAGCGATCAAGTTGGACATCGCTGCATAAGGTGTACGAGCAAAATCTTTTTGCAAGTCATCGGCAGCACGTAAGCCTTGAGCTTGATCGCCCTTAGTAATCGCGCTCACCATCGTTTCATAGAGCTTGGATGCTTCCAAAGCTTGGCTATTGCGCCACCATCCATAACCGCTATAGGCAGCATAGGCAAATAAAGCTGCGGTCAAGACCCCAGTAATCAGATTGCGATACTTTTGCCAAAACTCTTTAAATTGGTCTAACTTTTCTTGTTCTTCTAGATCTAAAGGCATGTGAATCCAAACTCATTAATAAGGGGTTTATTGCTATTAAAGATAATCAATAGACTCATTCTATTCGGAGGCGCCTACCAAGGCTTCAATTACGGCTTCTAGTACCCCATCCAATGGCACGGCCTTTTGCTCACCGCTAGCTCGCAAGTCTTTGATCTGAGCCTCATTCTTGGCCAATTCATCTGGGCCAATAATGACTGCAAAAGCAGCTCCACTGGCATCGGCTTTTTTCATTTGTGACTTAAAGCTGGCCAATTGCCCATCTGGCGGGCAGAAAAGAATGGTGTCAATCCCAGCGCTACGCAAACGCTCGGCAATGATCATGGCAGTAGTCAAAGTCTCGCCACCTTGATGTAATACAAAGATATCGCACTGGGATTGGGCTTCGGGCAATGATCCAGAGACCTTCATTAACTCCAGCACACGCTCCATGCCCATAGCCCAACCACAAGCAGGCGCTGCTTTACCACCCATACGTTCAATCAAGGGATCGTAACGGCCACCGCCAGCAATCGTACCCTGCGCACCTAATTCATCTGTCACCCACTCAAACACAGTGAGGTTGTAGTAATCCAAACCACGGACTAAACGTGGATTGATCTTGCAAGGAATATTGTTTGCTTTCAGTAAGGCTTGTACAGCGTTAAAGTGCGCAAGGGATTCATCTCCCAAGAAATCTAATAACTTAGGCGCACCTTCAGTCAATGTTTGCATCTCTGGATTTTTAGAATCAAGGATACGCAAAGGATTGGTGCTGAGGCGTCGTTGCGAATCTTCATCTAACTGCGCTTTATTTTTCTCAAAGTAAGTAACTAAGGCAGCGCGATGCTCGGCACGCTCATTTGCCTGTCCTAAAGAATTAATCTCCAGGCGAACTCCGATGAGGCCGAGCTCATCCCATAGCCGCTGGCCCATGAGAATGATTTCAGCATCGATGTCGGGGCCGGCAAAGCCTAAAGCCTCGATACCAAACTGGTGAAACTGACGATAACGGCCGCGTTGTGGACGCTCATGGCGAAACATGGGGCCGGTATACCAAAGACGCTTAGGTCCTTCGTAGAGTAAATTGTTTTCAATTACAGAACGCACCAATGCAGCGGTACCTTCCGGACGCAAAGTCAGCTGCTCGCCGTTTAAGCGATCCTCAAAGGAATACATTTCTTTTTCGACAATATCGGTTACCTCTCCAATACCCCGTTGAAATACCGCAGTGGCTTCCACAATCGGGGTTCTCAAAAACTCATAACCATAAGCACGGGTTAAATCCTGCAAGACATGATCAAGGTGAGCCCACTGCGCAGCGTCGGCTGGCAGTAAATCATTCATGCCACGCACGCCATTAATCTTCTGGGCTTTAGTTTTACTAGGTTGATCAGTCATTTTTATTCTTATTTTACTAAATGAGCTTTATTACGCTTTTGCTGCGTAGTTCTGTTTAACGTATTCATCGACGATGACCTGAAACTCTTGGGCGATTTTCTCACCTCGCAGCGTTTTAACCTTAACGCCATCTACAAACACTGGCGCTGCTGGGGTTTCACCTGTTCCTGGCAATGAGATACCAATATTCGCGTGCTTACTCTCACCGGGTCCATTCACGATACATCCCATCACAGCGACATTCATATTTTCCACCCCAGGATGGGTTTTCTTCCACACTGGCATTTGTTGGCGCAAATAGGACTGAATGTCAGCTGCTAATTCTTGGAAAGTTGTACTGGATGTTCTGCCACATCCAGGGCAAGCAATCACCATCGGTGTGAAATTACGTAAGCCCATAGTTTGTAAAATTTCTTGAGCAACAATCACTTCATTCTCACGAGGTGCACCAGGATCCGGCGTTAAAGAAACCCGAATCGTATCGCCAATACCCTCTTGCAACAAAATGCCCATTGCGGCAGTCGAAGACACAATCCCTTTACTACCCATGCCCGCTTCAGTTAAACCTAAGTGCAGCGGGTAGTCAGAGCGGCGCGCGAGATCACGATAGACTGCTACTAGGTCTTGTACATTACTCACTTTGCAAGACAACATAATTTGATTGGGGTTCATACCCAGCTCAACTGCCTTTTCTGCAGATTGCAATGCAGACTGAATCAAGGCCTCAATCATCACCTCTTGTGCCGTCTTGGGATCTGCTAAAGCGGCATTGCTATCCATGATGGATGCCAAGAGTTCTTGATCTAAGCTTCCCCAATTCACACCAATACGAATAGGTTTGTCATATGTGCAAGCCGCTTCAATCATTTGTGCAAATTGTGGGTCGCGTTTAGTGCCCTTACCCACATTACCTGGATTGATACGGTATTTCGAGAGTGCCTTAGCACACTCGGGATAATCATTTAATAAGGTATGGCCGTTGTAATGAAAGTCGCCAATCAATGGCACTAAGACATCCATCTTGTCTAGCTGCTCACGGATGTAAGGCACTGCAGCTGCAGCTTCAGGCGTGTTTACCGTAATGCGCACCATCTCTGAACCAGCCCGCGCCAACTCTTTGACTTGGATTGCCGTACCTACTGCATCTGCAGTATCGGTGTTGGTCATGGATTGCACGCGCACAGGCGCATCACCGCCCACCGAAATGATGTTGGTTTTCCAAGCAACGGTTGCTTGACGTGTTGCACGCTTTGGGGATGGGCCCAAAGGTAAGGGCTGTAACTTGGGTGATGAGGAAGGATTAGAGCTCATATAGACCTAAATTTAATTTAACTTTTTGAGCCACTCGATGGGCAGCTCTGGTGATTCTGTAACAATTTCTACATCGTGCACCGCCCGTTCGCGGACATGGGTACGATCCACAACATCTCCCGCTAGTTGACCACAAGCAGCAGCAATATCATCACCGCGGGTCTTGCGGACTGTAGCTACCATGCCTGCATCTAAGAGAATGCCAAAAAAAGCATGGATACGCTGAGCCGATGAACGCTTTAAGCCTGACTCCGGAAATGGATTAAAGGGGATGAGGTTTATTTTGCACTTAATGTTTCTCAGTAAGCGCACTAATTCTTTTGCCTGAATGTCTGAGTCATTGACACCATCAAGCATGCAGTATTCAAAGGTCAAGAAATCCCTCGGTGCAAATGGCAAGTAACGCTCACACGCATCGAGCAATTCACGTAAAGGATATTTTTGATTGAGTGGCACGAGTTGATCGCGTAAGGCATCATTCGCTGCGTGTAATGACACCGCTAGAGCCACTGGGCAATCTTGTGCCAGGCGGTCAATCATCGGCACTACACCGGATGTCGACACGGTGACTCTGCGACGTGATAAGCCATAAGCTCTGTCATCTAACATCAAACGTAAGGCAGAGACAACGTTATCGTAATTGAGCAATGGTTCACCCATACCCATCATCACCACATTCGAAATCACTCGACCTGTGTGTTCCCAACCAGGGGTTGGATATTTTTCGATTCTACGGATCGCCTCTGGATCTCTACGCAAGAGATGCTCAGCAAACCACAGTTGCCCGATGATTTCACCGGAGGTGAGATTGCGTGAAAAACCTTGGCGCCCTGTGGAGCAAAAACGGCAATTGACTGCACAGCCTGCCTGAGAAGAAATGCACAAGGTGCCTCGATCATCCTCAGGAATAAAAACGGACTCAACCGCATTGCCCGCACCCACGTCTAGCAACCACTTACGGGTACCGTCTGAGGCGTGCTCGTCTTTGATAACGGGGAGAGAAAGAACCTCTACTTTATCTAGCAATGTCGCTCTGAAGCTTTTTGCTAAATCACTCATGTCATTAATGTCTGCTACACCACGTTGGTGTATCCATTGCATGAGCTGCTTGGCCCTAAAGGGCTTTTCATTCAACCCCGCGACATACGCCGCCATTTGGTCAGCGTCAAAATCTAAGAGATTTACGCGCGGGGAGGTCAATGCGCCTACTTATAAATAAATAAGTTACTGATTAACGATTAAAAACATTGATGCCAGGGAAGAAGAAAGCAACTTCCACAGCAGCTGTTTCAGAAGCATCAGAACCATGAACCGCATTTGCATCAATGCTGTCAGCAAAGTCAGCGCGGATTGTGCCTTTGTCTGCCTTCTTAGGATCTGTAGCGCCCATCAAGTCACGATTCTTAGCAATTGCGCCTTCGCCTTGCAATACCTGAATCATTACCGGACCAGAAATCATGAAGCTCACCAAATCTTTAAAGAAAGGACGATCTTTGTGAACGCCATAGAACTGTTCAGCCTCAACTTGTGAGAGATGCGCCATTCTGGAGGCAATAATCTTCAAACCAGCGGATTCAAAACGGTCATAGATTTTGCCAATGACGTTTTTAGCGACAGCATCAGGTTTGATGATAGAAAGGGTGCGTTCAATTGCCATGCAAGACTCCAAAAGTAATTTCATCGATATTTGTTGGCTAAGGTGAAAAACGGGTTAAAAAGCCCGCACCAGCTCAACGACCCCCGAATTATACATTGCCTGACGGTATTTACCCCTATATCAGTAGGGCTAAGCCATTGAATTTACAGGGCATAAGCCCTTATTTTGTAGGTCTTTACTCTGGGGACTTGAAATTAAGCTAATTTGTCTATACTTATTGCTAACAGCCCTTCATGGGCTCATGTAATCACTTTGAAAAAAGGAGTCAATATGAGTGATCTTAACTCTTACGGCTTTGGTCAAACCGGTTCAATTAGTAATATTCAGGTACGTAACCGCGTACTGCGTAACACCTATGCTCTCTTGGCGCTCTCGATGGTTCCAACGGTGATTGGTGCCTGGCTTGGTGTTGCGATGGGCTTTACTCTTTTTGCTGGTAGTCCATTTATTGGTTTCATCGTCTTCATGGCAGTTGCCATTGGATTCTTCTGGGCTATTGATAAGAATAAAGAGTCTGGCATAGGCGTTTTGCTGCTCTTGGGCTTTACCTTCTTCATGGGCATCATGATGTCCCGCTTGATTGGCTTTACGCTCAATAGTTACAGCAATGGCGCTACGCTCATCATGCTGTCTTTTGGTGGCACTGCAGCCATCTTCGCTACGATGGCTACGATTGCTACTGTGAGCAAAACTGATTTTGCAGGCATGGGCAAATGGTTGATGGTTGGCGTACTGCTCTTGATCGTTGCTTCGGTAGCAAACATCTGGCTAGAGTTACCTGCCTTGATGTTGACTGTGATGGTTTTGGCTATCGCAATCTTCTCAGCCTTTATCTTGGTCGACGTACAACGCGTCATCAACGGTGGCGAGACCAACTACATCATGGCTACTCTCGCAATCTACCTAGATGTGTACAACATATTTACCAACTTACTGGCACTATTAGGTATTGCTGGTGGAAATAAGGATTAAGCATTTGTTTTCTCTCAAAAATAAAGGCGCCTAGAGCGCCTTTATTTTTATGCTACGTCGATATTACTTGGCAGTTAAATCATCACACCATGCATAGAATGTGTTAATCCATTGGCTAAATGGCCCTTCACTAGCTCTCCCAGATCCACATCCCACTAATTTATTTCCACTAATGTCATAAACGCCAAAGCCACCCTTATAAGCAATTTGCAGTTTCTTTCCATCCGCAGAGATGGTGCCAATTTCATAAGCTTTATAACTAGGATTTTGGTACATAAACTCAATATGCTGACCGTCTTGCTTCAAAATTGTTAAAGTAGCAACGATAGTTTGATTTTGTACTTTTGGATTCTTCTGGGATGCATTGATTGAAGTTTCAACCGTATTACCGCTATAGACCTTGGCTAAGGTTGGGATCGTTTGTGCATTTACGAGGAAGCTAAGGCTTAGGCCAAGCGTGAGACCAATAATTGATTTCATAAAATACCTTTGCGTAAAAATAAACATGATACTCATTTTTTGTCACACAATGACATTAAGCTGTCCTAAATTACGCAGGTATTTATACCTACCTTAAATCAGTTAGCCACAAACATACTGACCGCAAAAGACAGTGTGATGAAAATGAGTACGATTACAAAACCATCTGAGGCTTTCATGACACTCCCTTTGAGGAAATTCGTAATAGTCATACCTTACTGTATAGCTTCAATCTACCCTTCTGTAAGACGGACGCGCAAATCTATTGCACCGCAAAAAAAGTGCAATGCACTAAATCAGGGGATTCAGACAGGTAATAAGCGGTCAAATACCGCCATCGACTCCACATGGGAAGTGTGCGGGAACATATTAACGATCCCGGCGCTACTCAGTGTATAGCCCGCGTGGTGGCATAAAGTTTCTACATCCCTAGCCAATGTTTTGGGGTTGCAAGAGACATAGACAATCCGTTGTGGCAGTAAGTCGCTCTTCTGAGTATGCAAGTCTGCAAGCGCTTTACAGATTTCCATCGCACCTTCACGCGGTGGGTCCATGAGCCAACGCTCTGCTCTACCCCAGGATGTAATTGTTTCTGTAGTCACTTCAAACAAATCGCTTTTCATGAATCTGGCTTTATCTTCAAGGCCATTATGTAATGCATTTTCTGTTGCACGTGTTATTAAGGTTTCTAAACCTTCTATACCCAAGACTTGTTTTGCTTTTCTGGTAAGTGGTAATGTGAAATTACCAAGCCCACAAAATAAATCGAGCACACGATCGGTTTCTTTGACTTCTAGCAAACGAATCGCCCTGCTCACAAGCGCACGGTTCATCATATGATTGACTTGCGTGAAATCAGTCGGCTTAAATGGCATCTCGATTTCAAACTCAGGGAGGCGATAACAAAGTTTGCCAGTCTCTGGGTAAAACGGAGCAACAGTCTCAATCCCTTTGGGCTGCAACCAGATCCAGACTTGATGTTGATCTGCAAATTGACGAAGCAATTGCTCATCGGCTGCTGTTAAAGGCAGTAGATTACGAAATACTAATGCTGTGACGGGCCTGTTCTTTTGGGGATCGTTGGAATGTGGCTCTTCTGGCTCACCAACCGCAATTTCAATTTGCGGCATACGGTCAACAATCGATAGACCCATAACCAATTTGCGCATCTCTGGCAATAAATCAGAAACATGCTTTGGCAAAATCTCGCAGGCCAGCATATCGGCTACATAGCCACTCTTACCCTCATGAAAACCAATGAGCACTGTACCTTTTTTAATTGAACGATTGACTACGCTCAAGCGTGCACGATGGCGATATTCCCAAGTGGGGCCGCCCATCGGTCGCAGAATTTCCTGTGGTCTTACCTTAGCAATATGTTGCAAATCATCTTCAAGCACTCGCTGCTTCATCGCAACTTGCGCCCGAATATCTAAGTGCTGCATAGTGCAGCCACCACACACTCCAAATGCTGCACATTTGGGCTCCACCCTAAATACAGCAGGCTTTAAGATCTCGCGTACCTTCGCCTTGCTAAAGCGAGCCTTCTCACTAGTGATAGTGTAAGTGACCAACTCCGTTGGCAATGCCCCCTTGATGAAAATTACTTTGCCACTTTGGCCAAGCGCTTGCTCTTGTTCATTAGGGGCTAAACGGGTAATGCCTTGGGCATCTAAATCGAGCGCTTCAACTCTTACTGGCTCAGTCACTTCAATATTGACTGGCTTAGCACCTCTACGCATCCGGTGCGAACCCTTGGAGATACTCTTGCCACTGAGCGCCATGAGGCTCTTTGGCTTCTTTTTCTAGGTAGGCTTTTACAAATGTAATTTCTTCTTGGTATTCAGCGAATGAAAAGCCACCACGCAGTAATTGAAAGCGGCAATACATTAGATAAGTATTCACAACATCTGT
This sequence comes from Polynucleobacter meluiroseus, assembly GCA_945864455.1. GTDB lineage: Bacteria > Pseudomonadota > Gammaproteobacteria > Burkholderiales > Burkholderiaceae > Polynucleobacter > Polynucleobacter meluiroseus_B. Next base: position 8,630 of record CAMBBT010000021.1, read on the forward strand.
CTCACAATAGCGACGAATATCATCAATCTTGCCATCTTGATACGCAGGCCACACTTGGCTGCCATCCATACCCATCTTGCCCGGGAAGCCACAGAGCTTTGCTAAACCATCTAGCGGTGCATTGGCTCTGCCATTGAACTTTGCCAAGAGATCCATCATATCGAGATGGCGCATGTGATAACGGCTGATGTAGTTGTTCCACTTAAAGTCTCGGCTATCAGTCTCTTGGCTCTCGCCCATCTCCCAATAGCGTGGCGCCTGAATATGATTGGCGAGTGCACGGTAATGCAATACCGGTAGATCAAAGCCGCTGCCATTCCAGGAAACGAGTTGCGGCGTGTACTTCTCAATTAAATCAAAGAAGGCCTGAATCAATACTTTTTCATCATCTTGTGGGGTGCCGAGGGTTCCAACTTTAATTTGTGGCGCACCCTCTTTCGTACTTCTTCGAATCACACAAGAAATGGCAACAATCTTTTGCAGGAACAGTGGCAGAAACTCGCTACCCGTTTTAGCTGCTTTGTCAGCCATGGCTTTAGCTGCCACTTCAGCGTCGCTCATCGAGTCTGGTAAGTCTTCCAGGCGACGTATGCCAGCAATGTCTGGAATCGTTTCGATATCAAAGACGAGAACAGTAGCCATGCGCTCTTACTAAACCCTTACTGCAGATACGGCGTTGGATTAACTGGCTTACCGTTTACACGTAATTCAAAATGGAGCTTGGGAGAAGTAGCATCCGTATCACCCATCTCAGCGATCTTCTGCCCTTTACGAACAGCATCACCCTCTTTTACTATCAGCTTGCTATTGTGCGCGTAAGCAGTGAGATAAGTATTGTCATGCTTAATAATGACTAAGTTACCGTAACCACGCAAGCTATTACCGGCATAAACCACCTTACCCTCAGAGGCTGCTAGCACTTGCTCGCCAACCTTACCAGCAATATCAATACCTTTGTTAGTTTCATTAAATTCAGCGCTGACCTTACCTTTGGCAGGCCAAGATAAACGAATGCCGGGCTCTGCTACGATTTCAGGTTTTGAGACCTCTGGTGTTGGAACTGGAGCTGGAACATCGGCTTTATCGACTGCTGGTTTTTTATCAACTGCTTTCGCAGACTTTAGTCCTGCAGGGGCTTTAATGATGACTAAATCATCAACCTCGATTACATTTGGGTTAAAGCTTGGATTAGCTGCCGTATTCCACTGCGCGACATCCCGTGGTGCTTGTCCATGATCCAAGGCGATACGCGCTAAGGTATCACCCTTCTTCACGCGATAGTAACCAGGAGGCGTAACAGGGGTGGGTTCAGATAATCCGCTACCGCTTGCGCGATCAGTCACGCTAGCAGGCTTGGTGCGAGGCGTGGAACAACCGATAGTCAACATCAGGGATGCGGACAGGAGTGCAATTAGGAGGCTCTTAGATAAACTATTAGGCATATTGGATATTGAATTCTGGTGAGATCTCATACTACCCCTGATTGTAAGGGGACAAAAAAGACCTCGTCCAGCACAGTTCTTTGATAGCGCTGGGAGCTCATTCTTTCAACCATAATGAGCTGCTGCTCTTTTTCATTTTTGGCGACTGGGGCAACTAAACGCCCTCCAATGGCCAGCTGGTCTAACAAGGCATCTGGAATACCCAATCCGGCTGCGGCTAGGATAATTCCATCAAAGGGTGCGGCCTGGGGTAAGCCCAAGATACCGTCGCCATAGATTAAGCGCAGATTATTAATCCGAAAGGGACGCAGCTTCGCTCTAGCCAAATCATGCAAAGACCGAATACGCTCTATTGAATAGACCTCATCAGCTAATAGACTTAGCACTGCTGCTTGATAACCACAGCCCGTACCAATCTCTAAAACCTTACCAAGCTTATGTCTAGGCTTATGTAATAACTCAATCATGTGCGCCACTACTGATGGCTTAGAAATAGTTTGCTCTTGTCCAATAGGTAGCGCTGTATCTTCATAGGCTTGCGCATGTAGACCAGCATCAATAAATGCATGGCGTGGCACAGTAGCGATTGCTTCGAGCGTTTTACCGTGCTTCACACCAGTAGCATGAACCTTGGCTGCCAGCGCTTGACGATAGGCAGCGAATCTTTCGGTAGGCGCCTTCAACCGCGATCCCAACCGTTGGCACGCATGGCTGCAATACGCGCATGATGACTTAAATCTAATTGCATCGGCGTAATCGAAATACAGCCTTCATTGATAGCATGAAAATCGGTGCCTTCAGAGCCTTCTTTAACATCTCCTGCAGCACCAATCCAGTAGATCTTGTCACCCCGCGGGCTGTCTTGAACAACTACGGGCTGTGAATGATGGCGATTACCTAAATGCGTCACGCGCCAGCGATTTAAGTCGGCATAAGGACGATTAGGAATATTGACGTTCAGCAATGTAGCGGCACCTTCGGTTCTCGCGAGTGCTGAAACTAACATTTGCGCTACAACATCATGGGCAGCTTTAGCAGCATCCTCAATCCGATTCCAGCCCCGATCAATTTGTGAGAAGGCAATCCCCGGCACACCGAACATTACTCCTTCAATCGCCGCAGCAACCGTACCAGAATAGAGCACGTCTTCACCCATGTTCTCACCCTGATTAATTCCAGAAATCACGAGATCAGGCTTTTCATCTAAGAAGCCAGTCATGGCTACGTGCACACAATCGGTTGGCGTACCGTTGATAAAGAAGAAGCTATCGCGTTCACCACCAGCAACTCGATGAATTGACAGTGGTCTAGATAATGTCAGAGAGTTAGACGCTCCACTGTGATTCTGCTCAGGTGCAATCACAGTAATACGCCCTAATGGACGAACTGCATTGACTAAGGCTAATAAGCCAGGGGCTAGGTAACCATCGTCATTGGAGACCAAGATATGGGGTAGACGTTCGCTCATCACTCTGAAATGCTTTCTTTATTTAAATATTATTAGCAGATGTTAATGCACGGCCTCTGAACCAGCCATAAATCACTGGCAATACTAACAGTGTCAAGATAGTAGTTGTTACCATGCCACCCACAATAACCAGGGCTAATGGCCGCTGCGCTTCAGAGCCGATTGAATGGGATAGCGCGGCAGGTAGTAAACCTAATCCAGAGAGCATGGCTGTCATTAATACTGGACGAACGCGCAATGAGGCACCTTCCACCATGGCATCTTTCATTTCTCCATGCTCGGTTGCAACAGTCTTATTAATAAATGAGATCAAGATCACACCATCCTGAATTGCAATCCCAAAGAGGGATAGGAATCCAAAGAGTGCTGAGATACTCAGTGTCTCACCAGCAAGGTGCAGGGCAAGCACACCGCCAATCGCAGCAAAAGGTACATTAATCATCACAATAGTAGCATCGCGGAAATTGCCAAAAGCACTCACTAGCAATAAGAAAATGCCTATCAGCGCCAAAGGCACAATCAACATCAATTTTTTCTGTGCTTGCTTCATTTGATTAAACTGACCGTCCCAGCTAATAGAATAACTTGGGGGCAATGTGATGTTTTGCTCAACTAAATACTGTGCATCTTCCACAGCGCTACCTAAGTCACGGTTACGTACACTAAATTTAATGGCGATATAGCGCTTACCCGCTTCGCGATAAATGAAGAATGGGCCATCAGCTAATTTGACAGTAGCTACCATGGCGAGGGGTATCTTCACACCATTAGGAGACTCTACTAATAAATGGCCAATATCAGCTACGTCATTACGGCTTCCCGCGCTTAAGCGAATCGCAATACCGAAAGTTTTTTCATCTTCAAGTAGGTTTGTTACAGCAGCACCACCAATTGCATTAGCTACAACCGTCTGAATATCATTTACATTGATGTTGTAACGCGCAGCACGCTCACGATCAATCTGAATATTTAGAGTAGGCTGACCGAGCTCTTTCAAGATGCCTTCATCCGCTACGCCGCGTACCTTTTTAAGTTGATCAATGACTTCATGGGCCTTTTGATCTAGAACCTCAAGATCGGTGCCGTAAATTTTGACCGAGTTCTCACCCTTAACGCCTGATAAAGCTTCATTGACGTTATCTTGAATATATTGAGAGAAGCTATAGTTAATACCCGGAATCTGGTTTAGCTCCTTCTCTAGGTGAGCAATCAGGTCTTTCTTGGATGAGCCGGCCGGCATCCTGTCGGGGCTCTTTAAATAAAGTCCATATTCCTGGTTAAATACCCCGGTAGAGTCAGTGCCATCATCAGGACGGCCAATTTGTACAGCAACTTTATCAATCTCTGGTTGCTTGATAAAAGTTTCACGTAATTGATTAGCAACTTTCACGGAGTAATCAAGATCTACGGTATTTGGTAAGGTAACGCGCAACCAAATATTATTCTCTTCCAAAGTTGGCAAGAATGCAGTCCCTAAGCGAGTCATGCTCAATAGCGTTAATCCCAGTACAAATACCGCTACCGAGAAAATAGTGAGCGGACGATCCATCCATCTTCTCAGCAACGGTTTGTAGCTATTGAGAATCTTGGTCATGAATGACGGAGGTTTATGATGCAGATTCTCACCAAATACTAAAGAAATCATTGCTGGCAAGAAGGTGAGGCTCAATACCATTGCTGCAATCAAGGCAAAGCCCATGGTAAATGCCATTGGCTTAAAGATGATGCCTTCAACGCCGCCCATAAAGAACAATGGTGAGTAGGCAACGATGATGATGCCGGTCGAGTAAATCATCGCTCGCTGCACTTCACTGGTTGCCAAAATGATGCTTTGATTGAGACGCTTGCCGCCCTGCTCTAGGTGACGCATCACATTCTCAGTGAGGATTACCGCAGAATCAACGATCACACCAAAGTCAATCGCACCTAAAGAAATCAAGTTAGCGGGCACGCTCCATAAATGCATCTGAATAAATGAGACGCATAAAGCGAGTGGGATTACAGCAGCAACTACAGCAGCAGCGCGAATATTGCCCAAGAAGAAGAACAACACTGCTAAGACCAATGAGATACCAAAGAACAAAGTATGTTTGACCGTGCCAATCGTGATATCTAAAAGTACTTGGCGGTCGTAGAACGGTTTTACTTCTACGCCAGGTGGCAATATATGTTTATTAATGTTATCTACTGAGCTGCGAACCCGCGCTAGTACTTCTGTAGCATTCTCACCACGCCGCAGATAAACAATACCCTCAACAGAATCCGGATTGTTATTGAACTGGAACATTCCTAGGCGTGGTGCATTGCCAATTTCTACTCTAGCGACATCACCAATCCGAATGGGCACACCATTATTAATGGTAACGATTACTTGTTTGATATCGTCGATATTCTTCAATAGACCTACACCGCGAACGACGAACTGCTGTTCACCACTAGGTAATAAGCCACCGCCAATATTACTGTTAGCGTTAGTCAGCGCCAAGATCAATTGGTTCACTGAAACACCTTTAGCCTGCAATCCCTCGGGGCTGACAATGACTTGATACTGGCGAACCTTGCCGCCGAATGAAGAAACGTCGGCTACACCCGGTGTTTGCTTTAACTCTTTATAGATCTCATAGTTCTGTAATGTTTTTAGCAAAGTTGAAGTTGCGTACTCTGAGCGGACCTCATAGCGCATGATCTCACCGGTAGCATCTGAGTCAGGGCTAACGCTAGACGTTACGCCTGGCGGAAAGCTCACATTTGATAAATTGCTGATAAATACCTGACGCGCTTTAAATGGGTCGGTAGTGTCATTAAATTTGAGTGTCACTACCGATAAGCCAAACAATGATACGGAGCGGAATGCTTGTAAGCCTGGAATACCAGCCAATGCATTCTCAACTGGAATGGTGACTTGTTGTTCGACCTCGGTAGTGCTTCTACCAGGCCATTGAGTGATTGCCTGAATCGTTAATGGCGCGACGCCTGGGTAGGGCTGAATTGGTAATTTGCTCAAACTGAGCATACCCAAGCCAAGCAGTGCGATAGAAGCGAAAATGACTAATACACGCTTCTCGATTACTCCTCGAATGAAGGAGGTAAAAATACTCAATTAGTCCTCCTGCTTAGCAAAGCGGTCATTTAACAAGACAGCGCCTTCTATTAGCACTTTCCATCCAGGCTCAATACCCTCGGTAACTGCGAAGGCCTTGCTATTCAAATCGTAACCCTTCACTGGCATACGCCGGAACGTCTCATCGCCAACTTTAATAATGGCAAAGCGATTCTCACGAATACGGACAATCGCTGACTGAGGCACTACAACCGCATCCGCCATACCTGTAGTGAGCAAGCCCGAAGCATACATATCAGGGCGTAATAAACCATCGATGTTTTCTACATCCGCACGAATAAGTAATGCACGCGTTTGGGGATCAACCGTTGGCGCAATGTAATTGGCATAAGCCACAAACTCTTTTTCGGGGTATGCCTCAAGACGTAAAACTATCTTCTGGCCCTGCTTAATCATCCTAAAGTCTTGCTCAAATACATTACCCAGGAACCAAAGATGCTTAGGGTCTGCCAAAGTAGTAATCACATCACCAGCATTCACCGCAGCACCAGGCTCAACATTGCGCTTTACTACTACACCCTTCAAGGGTGATCGCATCACTAAATTACTGGTGGTCTTACCAGTGGCTTCAATACTCTTAATGTCACCTTCGCTTGCACCTAGGTTTCTCATGCGATTAGCGGCGGCTTGCTGAGTAATGCGCGCATCGCCAAGCAAATCACTCATAGTCTTGCTACCCTCGAGTACCTTAGTGGTTTTAGAGGAAAGTAAATACTCTTGCTGAGCAGAAAGAAAATCTGGGCTGTAAAGTTCTACGATTGGCGAGCCAATATCTACTTGGGCACCATCAAAGGCATAAATACGCTCTACCCTACCTGGGGCACGTGCGGAAAGTACTTTTGATTTTTCTGCATTAAATGCTAAACGGCCTGGAACTTTAATGTTCACTGGTACTGGAGATTTTTCTGCCAACTGAAATGTATAAATCTCAGGATTGAGTTTGACACCCGGTAACTTCAACTCTAAGACCCCACTACTCTCTACCTTAAGGTCCTTACCAGAGCTTTCAATTTTGACAGCACGATTTACGTTCGTAACACGCCCCAGCACAATACCCAAAGATAAAATTGCGAAGGCAAAAGCGGCTAAGCGAACGCGGTAGCGATTTGTAGGAGAGAGATTCCAATATAAGCCGCCTAGGCCAGCAACAGCAGCTTTTGCATGATGCGTACCATGATCGGCACCCTTATGCAAAAGTGGCTTTGTCTTTTCAGACAAACGTTTTAGAAAGGCAATGAGTTTATCAACCAAAACTGCTCCTTAAAAAGGCTCTTTACCTGCAGAAACCATTAATACTGCTTGCGCTTGCAATAGATTACTCTCTGCTTGCGCCAAAGCAATCTCTAAGTTACGCAATTGAGTTTGCGCAGTCAGTAAATCATTAAATCCCTGGCCATTATTAGAGTACTGGGTCAGACCTACCTTATAGGCGGCATCGGCTTGTGGGACTTGCCGATCTCTTAGAAACTGGGTTTGAGTCTTGGCTTGCTCGTAATTTGCATAAGCGGTATTTACGGCCAATACAATTTGCTGGCGATTCGAAATATTACCTGCCTCAGCAGCAGCCTGATTGCGCTGTGCTTGCACCACTGCAAACTTCTCCTTGGTAAAGAAATACAGCGGAATAATCAGATCTAACTCCAACTGATAAAACATCGCGCCGTTGTTTGAGGCAAAGGGGCCGCGTGGGGTGTAAGAAGAGCCAATGACCTGAAAATCTGGTAGGTATGCTTTTTTAGCAAGGGTCACGCCTTTGCGTGCAGCATCTAATTGCAAAGCTGAACTCTTTAAGGCAGGATGACTCAACTCTGCATAATCCTCTAACTCAAGCAAGCTTGGTACAACACTCATGGCACGGCGCACATCTCCACGCAAAACCAATTTCTCACGTGAGTGACGGCCCACCAAAGTATTGATGCTATTAAGTGCAACCTGCAGCTGACGCTCGACATTGAATTGATCGGCCTGAGCAGCACCTTGTGCAACTTGTGCATTCAGAAATTCAACATAGGCTGCAGTATTATTCGAATAACGCGCTTTAGCAACGTTCTTCACCATCTCTAGCCGTACGACTGCCTCTTTTAAAACCTGCAGCTGCTTCTGAGCTGCCAGTGCCCCGTAGTACAGGGTTGAGAGCTGTGCACCCAATTGCAAATAGGTAGATTCAGAATTGGCTAAGAGTGCTTCTGCATTGGTATCGGCAATATCTGCTGCCAAACTCCTCTTGCCGGGGAACTGAAACGGTTGCGCTACAGAAATCGAGTTGTTGTTGCTGATGCCACCAGGGTAAGCTGCAGATGGCATATTTGCACCGCCTAATGCAAATGGTGAATTGGCTGGCATACCAGACCAAACCAAACCTACTTGAGGATTTGCTGGTGCTGCAATTTGGGGAACGGTTGCCTTAGCAGACAGGTAAGACTCACGCAATGAACCTAGTTGCGGGTTATTGGTCTTGAGCTCATTCCAAAGCTGACGCAAATCCATCTCTGTTGGACCCGATGGCACACTCTTGACATAAATCTTGGGAGTATTTGCCTTGGTAACTGGGGCAAATAATTCAGCTGCCTTTGAGTTTTGATCTTGAGCGCTCAGTTGCGCCCCAATCGATGGCGGCGATGCTAAGGAAGAATCACTCGATTGCACAGTGACGCTCGCAGGAGTGCTGTTAGCTGAGCTTTGTGCAAATGACGACATAGCAAAAATAGCCATTACATATAGTGCAATGCTTTTAGGGAGGCTGACTACGCTCCGTTTACGTTTGCCGTGAATCAACAAATGCTGCTGCCTCTAAATCAATAAAATGCTA
>CAMBBT010000022.1 GCA_945864455.1 Polynucleobacter meluiroseus
CCCTTTAAAAAACTTCGTTCGTTGTTGCTGCTCTAACTTGCTTGAGCTGCCTTTTCTTTTACATACACACCAGGCGCAGCTTCCATTTTTTTGTACTTTAAATTACCAAAAGTTTTGCTTGCAGGTTTTTGTTCGCCACCAAATTGTTCGAGCCACTGCGTGTAATTAGGCCACCAGCTACCGGTAATTTGTTTTGCGCCTTCCAGCCACTTATCAGCCGTTGCCGCAATCTTATTATTTTCAAAGTAATAACGTTTGTTCTTTGCAGGCGGATTAATGACACCCGCAATATGGCCGGAGGCACCAAGTACAAAACGATTCTTACCCTTTAGGAGATGAGTTGACTGGTAAGCCGACTGCCATGGGACAATATGGTCTTCTTGTGAAGCATATATATAGGCAGGACACTTGATCTTGCTCAAATCAATCTTCTCGCCACAGATAGTAAGCTTGCCGGGTTTAACGAGGTCGTTCTGCAGGTAGGTATGGCGTAAGTACCAGCAATACATATTGCCCGGCAAATTGGTTGAATCACCATTCCAATAGAGCAAGTCAAATGGTGGCGGAGAATTACCCTTGAGGTAGTTTTCAACTACATAGTTCCACACTAAATCATTCGGCCGCAAGAACGAGAAAGTATTGCCCAGATCTAAACCAGACATCATGCCGCACTTGCTACCTTTACCCCCCTTACCGCCAATAGTTTTCTCACGCATTCCCACCATATCTTCATCAATGAAGACATCCAAAATGCCGGTGTTCGTGAAATCTAATAAAGTCGTTAATAAGGTTAAGCTAGCCACTGGGTGTTCATTGCGAGCCGCTAGAACTGCCAAGGCCGAGCTCATTAGCGTACCGCCAACACAGAAGCCTAGGACATTGATCTGCTTGGTATTACCAATCTCTTTGACAACTTCAATTGCTTTAATGACACCCTTACCAACATAATCATCCCAACTTACCTCCGCCATAGAGGCATCTGGATTTTTCCAAGAAACTAAAAACACGGTATGACCTAGGGAAACCATATGACGAACTACTGAGTTATTAGGCTGAAGATCCAAAATATAATATTTATTGATGCAAGGAGGCACCATCAAAAATGGACGCTCAAAAACTGTTTCTGTCAGTGGCGTGTATTGGATTAATTCAAATAGCTCATTTCTAAATACGATATGTCCTTCTGTCGTGGCAATATTTTTACCAAGCTCAAAAGCACTCTCATCAGTTTGAGTAACTTTCCCCTTCTTCATGTCGCCCAGCAGATTCGCAATTCCTTTTTGAATCGATTGCCCTTGGGTGCTAATGATGTTTTCTAATACTTCGGGATTGGTCGCAATAAAGTTCGATGGCGAGAGTGCATCGATCATTTGCTCTGTCGTAAACAAAATTTTCTGTTTAGTTTTTTCATCGGTATCTACTGCCTTAGCTAGAGATATCAAATGCTTTGAATTGAGTAGATAAGTAGCAGCAATGAGTTTGCTCCAAGAGGAATGCCAAGCCTTACCAGCAAAGCGACGATCTTTCACTTCAATCGCTTCAGGATTGGTCGCAATATGAGCTAACTCTGCAAAGTATTCTTTTTGGATTTCCGCCAAACGGTCTGATGGAATCATCGCCATATGATGCGGCGCCAAAGATGGTGTTGCACTGGGATTCATACCTGCAAACATGGTGCTCTCTTCAATTAATTAAGTTCATTCTCGATCTATACAGCTTATAAAGTTATACGCAAAAACCCTAGCCGTAGGGCTAGGCTAGTGTTTACCCGCAGGAATTAGGGCTGCGGAGATATCCAAATGAGAGAAGCAAAGCGCCCAGTTACCCCGTCACGACGATAGGAGAAAAACTGCTCCTGATCCAAAACTGTGCAAAGGCTGCCCCCAAAGATGGAATTCACACCGACTGTTTTTAGTCGATCTCGAGCAAGCTGATAAATATCAGCTAAATACTTTCCGGGTTTATTGGGGATCGGTAAAAAACAATGATTCATGTCGTGCAGACCGCATTCCTGAAAGCGCCCCACGACATCTTGACCGACTTCAAAAGATTCTGGACCAATTGCTGGACCCATCCAAGCAATTAAATCTTTGGCAGTGGATTGATGGCCAAGCTTGAGCATTTCACCTACCGTGTTTTCTAAAACGCCATCGCATAAACCGCGCCATCCAGCATGGGCAGCCCCAATGGCAGTGCCATCAGCATTCGAGAGTAGTACCGGTAGACAATCAGCGGTCAAGACCGCCAAAACTTCATTTGGAATATCAGTCACTGCAGCGTCAGCCGCAAAAGGCTTGCTAGAAGATTGAGAGCGGCTCTCTGGGGTGCTGACTTGAATGCTGTGAGTTTGCCTTAACCAAATAGGTTCTGCGGGCAGGTATTTTCGAAGCACTTGACGATTAGCAATCACCCTAGCAGACTCATCACCAGCATAATTCCCCAGGTTGAGAGCATCATATGGTGGGCTACTGATACCACCTTGTCTGGTAGTCACCAGCGCATGAATAGGAGCTGGAGCAGGCCATGTCGGTCTAATAACATTCATGACTGATGCTCATTCTGAATGGATGCCAGTAAAGCCTCTTCTCTTGGCAATACTTCTTCACTCATGCCAACTTGCGACAACAAATCCATCAAGTCACTAGGCGGTAAGCGAAACCAAGTTATCCACTCTTGGCTGAGAGGATGTTGCAAACTTAGGGCATAGGCATGTAAAGCTTGACGCTCAAACAGCAGTAACTTTGCTGCCCCCGGCGTTTTTTTTCGGTAAATAGGATCGCCTAAGAGAGGAAATCCAAGCGATTCTAGGTGAACACGGATTTGGTGTGTGCGCCCGGTCTCTAAGCGGCACTCCAATAAAGCAAGAGGGGCCTCGCTAAAGCTACCCTTCGCCAGGCGACGAAATAGAGTAGCTGCAGGCTTTCCTTGTGCGTTGCCAGCAGCCATGCGAAGACGATCACGCTGATCCCTGCCAACTGTTGCTAGCACTTTGCCTTGATTTGGTGCATCACCCCAAACCCAAGCTAAATATCGACGACCTACAGTTCGCTCTTGGAGTTGCCTTACTAAAGACGTTTGAGCTTGAGCAGTCCGAGCTATCACCATTAATCCCGAGGTATCTTTGTCCAAACGATGGACGATTCCAGCCCTGGGTAATAACTTGAGCTCTGGATAACGAAATAAGAGTCCATTCAATAAAGTGCCTGACCAATTTCCGGCAGCTGGATGAACTACTAGCCCGGGCTGCTTATTAATCACGATGAGGGATTGGTCCTCATAAACAACGTCCAAAGGGATATCTTCGGGAGTAAATGCAAATTGCTCTGGCATCTCTTGTGGAAAGACCTTGATACTCTCTCCACCATGCAGTAAATAGCGGGCTTTAGTCACTTTCCCATCAACCATGACAGCCCCTGCCTCAACCCAGGCTTTGAGTCGATTGCGAGAATAATCTGGTAAAGACCCCGCTAGAACCTTGTCGAGCCTCTCCCCAGCCATCTCTAAAGGGATATCTAGGGAGATGAAATCCTCTTCATCGATATAATCAAAAGGATTCGAATCAGGAGTTTGCAGCAATGCCACGCTTAAAGAGCCTTTTAGTTTTGTCCGACGTAGTATCAGACGCCATTTTAAGGCTTGCTGGGAATGCTGCCCCACAAAAAAAGTCCACATTTCCCAATATCAGCCCATTAGCCCTACTTTTAGTCTTGCTGACGGCAACGCTACTGTTAAGTGCTTGCGCTGGTAGCGATGGTCAAAAAGACGATACCGATATTTGGTCAGAGGCAAAACTATATTCTGAAGCAACTGATAAGTTAAAAGATAGTGACTTTGCTAAGTGCGGTAAATACTTTGAGAAGCTAGAGGCACGCTTTCCATTTGGCCCTTATTCACAGCAAGCACAAATTAATGCTGCTTATTGCTACTGGAAAGCACAGGAAGAAGCACAAGCTTTAGTTGCTGTTGATCGATTCATCAAACTTCATCAAGGAAGCCCTAACTTAGATTACGGTTACTATTTAAGAGGCCTCATTACGTTCAATGATGATTTGGGTTGGCTAGGTAAATTGACGGGCCAAGATTTAAGTGAACGCGATCCACAGGCTGCCAAGGATGCATTTGAGTCCTTCAAAGTCGTTGCCGAGCGCTTTCCCAATAGCAAATATGCCCCAGACGCTTTAGATCGAATGCGCTATATCGTCAACTCCTTGGCTGAAGCCGATGTGATTGTGGCACGTTATTACTTTCAACGCGGAGCCTATTTGGCTTCCGCCAATCGCTCACAGCTCGTCATTCGAGACTATGACCGCGCTCCTGCAGTAGAGGAAGCGCTCTATATTCTGTATAAATCCTACCAAAAATTAGGCATGACTGATCTAAGTAAAGATACAGCTCGCGTGTTTAAGCTCAACTTTCCGGAGAGCGCAATGCTGGAGACTGGGGAGCGCGTGAAAAAAGAACGTAAATGGTGGCAGTTCTGGAATAAGTAGGAGCATCGTAACGATTCCTACTTAATAACAACGGGCACGCGCGGAGCTACAGCGCACAGTAACTCGTAGCCGATGGTGTCGCTCATTTGCGCAACATCATCCACTGGCACCTTATCACCCCAAAGCTCAACAGTGCTGCGAATTTTTACATCGGGTGCATTGCGCAAATCAATAGTCAACATGTCCATAGAAACGCGGCCTACGGTTGGGCAAATCACCCCGCCATCTTTGCTACCATCGCTAACCCAAACTGGTGTGCCATCCCTTGCATGACGAGGATATCCGTCGGCATAACCGCAAGCCACGATCCCAATCTTCATTGCTTGTGGTGCTTCAAAGCGCCCACCATAGCCAACGCGATCACCCTTTTTTAATTCTTGGATATCAATGATTGCACTTTGGAGTTGCATCACCGCTTTTAAGTGTGCATTCTTGATATCTGCATAGAGTCCCGTGGGTGATGCCCCATAAAGCATGATTCCCGGTCTCACCCAATCTCCAAGAGCATTACGATGCCACAAAATGGCTGCAGAATTAGCTAATGAGGTTGGAGCATCGAGACCCTCAATCGTGTCGTTAAATAATTCCAGCTGACTGCCGACTGTAGGCAAGCGATCAACTTGATCCGCATTTGCGAAATGCGTCATGTGGTGCATTTTGTTCCCAGCAGCATGTAAGCGGTGGAACGCTGTTCTATAAGCCTCAGGTTTTAATCCCAAGCGATTCATGCCGGTATTCATTTTCAGAAAAATATTAAATGGCTTATGGGCCTTGTATTGTTCTAGCCATTGAACTTGCAACTCGCAGTGCACAACCAAGTCACAGGACAACTTCTGGGCCAAGGCCAATTCATTTTCATGAAATAACCCTTCTAAAAGTAGGATTCGTCCTTGCCAACCCTCTTCCCTTAACAGCAGCGCATTTTGCATATTCAGCAGTGCAAAACCGTCTGTAGAAGCCAAACCTTTCAATACGGCCTCAAAAGAGTGGCCATAAGCTCTGGACTTCACCACAGACCAAATCTTGGACTCAGGAGCAAGTGTCCGAACTCTGTTTAAATTGTGCTGAAAGGCATCAGTGTGAATAGATGCCAAAATTGGCCTATTTGTTAAGCCAATAGCTGTAGCGCCCATATTCACCCCCTCCTTTCGTGTTTTAATTGATTCAATGACTAGATTGTACGAATGAACCGTAGTTTTTACACCATTATGGCGGCGCAATTTTTTTCGTCGCTTGCTGATAACGCTCTGCTGATCGCAGCAATTGCGCTTCTGGCTCAGCTCCATGCGCCGGCCTGGATGACGCCTTTACTTAAACTGTTCTTCGTATTGTCCTATGTGGTCCTGGCAGCCTTCGTAGGCGCCTTTGCAGACTCCCGTCCCAAGGGAAATGTCATGTTTATCACTAATACGATCAAATTTGTAGGCTGCGTTGTAATGCTGTTCGGAAGCCACCCACTTCTATCTTATGCGATCGTAGGCCTTGGGGCTGCCGCCTATTCTCCGGCCAAATACGGCATTCTGACTGAATTACTACCTCCAGAGAAACTGGTCGCTGCCAATGGCTGGATTGAAGGTCTCACAGTAGGCTCCATTATTTTAGGTACCGTCTTGGGTGGCATCCTCATTAGCGGCACAGTATCTCAAAGCCTTTTGTCATTAGATGTTCCAACCTTTGACACTGGGATTGATACCCCTGCAGAGTCTGCCATCATGATCATCATGCTGATTTATATCGTGGCTGCACTGATCAATCTCAAGATTCCAGATACGGGTGCACGCTATGTTGCGCAAAAGGCAAATCCTATTGAGCTCATCAAAGATTTTTCTGTTTGCTTTAAAACGTTGTGGAATGATCGCTTAGGTCAAATTTCATTAGCGGTCACGACCTTGTTTTGGGGTGCTGGCGCTACCTTGCAATTTATTGTGATTAAGTGGGCACAAGTCGCGTTAAATATGAACTTATCCCAAAGCGCTATTCTGCAAGCTATTTCAGCTGTTGGCGTTGCTGGCGGCGCCGTTTGGGCCGCTTCACGGGTACCGCTTCGCAACTCATTAAAGGTACTCCCTTATGGTATCGCGATGGGAATAGTAGTTTGCGTGATGGCCGTCTACAACTCCAATATGCTGCCTGATGTCACCATCATGACTATTGGCAATATACAAGTCAGCTTAAATTTATTACCTGCCTATTTCTTGCTGATTGTAGTTGGCTGGCTTGCAGGTTATTTTGTTGTGCCGATGAATGCTTTACTCCAGCATCGCGGTCACGTTCTGATGTCCGCTGGCCACTCGATTGCAGTTCAAAACTTTAATGAGAATATTTCAGTATTGATGATGTTAGCAATGTATTCACTATTGATCTGGTTTGATGTACCAGTACCTTATGTCATTATTGGTTTTGGGTTTGCTGTTAGCGCCATCATGTGGCTTGTGATTAAGCGTCACGCTAGGAACCAAGCTGAGTATGACTCTATGCACCTGATCGGTGAGCATAAGCATTAAATATTTTGTAGTACTGACTTTGCCAACAAAAGATCCTGCCAGAGCAAAGCCTTCTCTTTTGGCTTAGCAATTAACTGAGCCAAATCAAATGAAGCAATCACTGGGATTTCTTCATCAGAGCCATTGTTTAATGCCAGAATGGTTTCGCGTAGTTGCGGTAGTGAATCTCTCTCACCAGTAATTTTTTGAGCAACACTGCCACCAAAGGCAAGAACTACAACTGGCAATCCATTCTCGGGAGCTTGAAGCTGCTTCAAATCATCGCTAGCATTCTTCCATGACCACTCTTGTGGCCCTAGACCCAGAGCCCGAATCATGCTCTGAAAGAGAGCCTGCGCATCACCTTGTGGCTGCACCCCAAAGAACCACCAATAGCCTTGAGGGACTTTTTCAACTGCTTCACCGTTATTCGTAGCGGGATCCACGCTAGCAACTGAAGAACTCTTGGCTGAAGATGGCTCACCATCCCTAGTCGACCACTGGGAGATACCCATTTCTTTTAAGAAGGCAGAATGTGTATTGCTCATGTTGCTAGCTTAATCGATTTAGCCATCACTAGGGCATCCTCCCTAGTTCCTAATTGGGGATCAGCTGGGTAGTAGTTTTTTCGTACGCCAATTTCCTCGTATCCCAGTTTTCGGTACAAAGCGACTGCAGCAGTATTGGATGGTCTGACTTCCAGAATCATTCTAGGCATCTTTTGTTGAGCTGCAACACCTTCAATTGCTGCCATCATTCTGGAGGCTAATCCCAGCTGACGCAATTTTGGCGAAACGGTGATGTTGAGTAAATGCAATTCATCTACAGCGGGAAAGAGAATGCAATAGGCCCATAAGATGGCCGGATCTAAATAGGAGCCTTTGATAGCCTGATCAACTTGTGGACGTATGCAATAGGCCCAGTGCCCTGCCGCTAAAGAATCTGTAAAGTTTCCCTTGGTCCAGGGATGTAGATGAGATACTGCTTCAATTTCTAAAACAGCATCCAAATCTGCAGCTTGCATCGGCAGAAAAGAAAGTTCAGCAATACCTTCAGTCATTACTTCAATTTCTCCAGACGCTCTTGTGTAGTGAGGGCTACCTTGTCACGAACATACAGTGGTTCGAGTTCCCTTACATTGATTTGTCGTCCTTCTTTAAGCGCTTGCTTTGCACAATCTAAGATACCTAAGGCGCTTAAGTGGATTTGGGCATCAAGAGCATTAGATGCTAGCGTTATTTTGGTAAACAATCGATCACCATAGACTTCTAGGGCGCTACCCGCTAGAAATTGAATATCAGTAAGATCTAATTCTTCTGGTTTTGATAAATGAATATCGCCAATGCGTTTTGGTGGATTCTGTTGCTGACTAGGAGATTCATATTTGGCCCAGTAGAGTTCATCCATCCGCGCATCGATGGCAATGACAAAATTGCTTGGTTTTGCAAGTTCAAAGCCATGTGTTTTGGATAACTGCGCTGCAATGGCATCCACACTAGTAACCGCCACAATAGGTAGATCGCATGAAATAGCTAAGCCTTGTACCGCTGCCACGCCAAGCCTGACGCCTGTAAATGCCCCGGGACCAATCCCAACAGCAATCGCATCAAGCTCATTTAACTTCATGTTCGTTTGTTCTAAAAGAGTTTGCACCCAAGGTAAAACCCGTTGGCTAGCGCCAGCCGATACCAACTCATGTCGGAGAATGGGTGTTTCATCACCTAAAGATAAAGCCACCGAACACCAAGCTGTTGAGGTGTCGATGGCTAATATGCGCGTCAATTTGAACTCTTTTTAGTTTGCTTGGGAAGCCAAATTATGAACCCAATTCTGCAATCACCTCAGGGGGAGCTTGTACAAGCTCAATTAAGACGCCCTCTCCACTGATGGGGAACTCATCGTTGCCTTTAGGGTGCACAAAAGTGATGTCAAATCCACCCGCTCCTTTACGTATTCCACCAGGAGCAAAGCGGAGACCATTCGCTGATAACCACTCCACCGCTTTAGGTAGATCATCTACCCATAAGCCGATGTGATTTAAAGGGGTTTGATGCACTGCAGGCTTCTTTTCACTATCTAAGGGCTGCATCAGGTCTACCTCAATCTCATGGACTCCTTTGCCAATCGCGCAAATATCTTCATCTACATTTTCACGCTCAGATACAAAAGTGCTTTTATATTCAAAGCCGAGCATATCGACCCATAATTTTTTGAGACGATCTTTGTTTTCCCCACCAATAGCAATTTGCTGAATACCCAAAATTTTGAATGGCTTAGATGACATCATCCCTCCTTATTTAAAGCGCATGATGAGTTGATCAACCGCTAAGCTATCGCCTTCTTTAGCGCATATCTCTGAAACGACACCATCTTGTAGTGCTGTAATCGTGTTTTCCATTTTCATGGCTTCGATAGATGCCAGTTTTTGTCCGGTCGTTACAGTATCGCCAGCCTTAATAGCTATCTTTGTTAATAGACCAGGCATCGGTGACATTACCAATTTGGAGGTATCCGGTGCTAGCTTGACTGGCATACGCCTCTGTAACTCAGCACCTATGGGGCTTAGCACCATACATTCAAAGTGTGCACCATCAAGAACCAATATATAGCGCACGCCCCGTCGCTCAACTTGTGCGGTCAGTTTCTGGGTACCATTGATTGTGGCATGAAGACAAATTTGTCCCGGACGCCAATGACTCACAATGTCATAGCGACTGACACCATCAGCTTCATCGATATAAACGGAATAGATGCCATCTTTTAGCTCAACACGAATAGCTACTTCAATAGGATCATTCATTGACCCTGATTTTTTACCAGTAACTACAACAAATTTCTTGGCAATAATCATTTCATGGCCGGCTAACTGGCCATCAATCATTTTGATGTGCTCTAGATAGCGATAGCGCATAAATGCTGCTAGTGCAGCTAAGCGCTTAGGATTAGTTGGTTGAACGGAGTCCTTTTTAAAGCCCTCTGGGTATTCTTCAGTAATAAAGCCAGTTGTGAAATCACCGCTCACAAAACGGGGGTGCTGCAATAAGGCTGCCTGAAAAGGAATGTTCGAATGAATGCCTCGAATCACAAAGTCATTTAAGGCAGAGCGCATTTTCTCAATTGCTTCTGCGCGATCCTTGCCATGAACAATCAATTTTGCAATCATCGAGTCGTAATACATGGGGATCTCACCGCCCTCGTATACGCCCGTATCTACCCGCACACCATTTATAGACTCTGGTGGTCGATATTTAACTAGGCGGCCAGTAGATGGCAAAAAGTTGCGGAAGGGATCGTCTGCATTTATGCGGCATTCGATTGACCAGCCATCCAATTTCACATCTTCTTGTTTAAAAGCGAGCTTTTCACCAGCGGCAACACGAATCATTTGCTCAACTAAGTCAAGACCCGTAATCGATTCTGTCACTGGATGCTCAACCTGTAAGCGTGTATTCATCTCCAGAAAGTAAAAAGACTTATCTTTACCAACCACGAATTCCACTGTGCCGGCAGATTGATAATTTACTGCTTTAGCCAAAGCAACGGCTTGTTTACCCATGGCCTTACGGGTTGCAGGATCAATAAATGGAGAAGGCGCTTCTTCAATCACTTTCTGATGACGGCGTTGAATTGAGCAATCCCGCTCATTCAAATACACCAGATTTCCATGGGAGTCGCCTAAGACCTGAATTTCAATATGGCGCGGACCTTCAACAAATTTCTCGATGAAGATACGATCGTCGCCAAAGCTACTCATTGCTTCAGTTTTGCAAGCAGCAAAACCTTCCGCAGTTTCTTTGTCGTTAAATGCCACGCGCAGACCTTTACCGCCGCCGCCAGCAGATGCTTTAATCATGACAGGATAGCCAATGCCTTGGGCAATCTTGACCGCTTCGTCGCTAGTCGCAATCGCCTCGTTATGACCAGGGATCGTATTGACCTTAGCCTCTATTGCTAGTTTCTTGGAGGCAATCTTATCGCCCATGGCAGCAATCGATTGATATTTAGGGCCAATAAAGACAATGCCCTCTTCTTCACAACGTTTAGCAAACTGCTCGTTCTCAGATAAAAAACCATAGCCAGGATGAACCGCTTGTGCGCCCGTGTCTTTACAAGCTTGAATGATTCGATCTATCACGAGATACGATTCTCTTGAAGGCGCAGGTCCAATGCAAACTGCCTCATCGGCCAATTGCACGTGGCGCGCTTCCTGATCAGCCTCTGAGTAAACAGCAACCGTCTTAATGCCCATCTTCTTGGAAGTACTCATTACACGGCAGGCGATCTCACCGCGGTTGGCAATGAGGATTTTCGTAAACATTTTTTTAGTCATGATTTATCGCGCCTTTACAGGGGAATATTGCCGTGTTTACGCGCAGGATTTTTTAAGTCTTTATCTTTCAACATTGCCAAAGAACGTGCGATACGTTTGCGGGTTTCGTGAGGCAAAATCACATCATCAATATAGCCACGACGCCCAGCCACGAATGGATTTGCAAACTTAGCCTTGTATTCAGCTTCACGGGCGGTAATTTTCTCTGGATCCGATTTTTCTTCGCGGAAGATAATTTCTACAGCGCCTTTTGGCCCCATTACCGCGATCTCTGCTGATGGCCAAGCAAAGTTCACGTCACCACGTAAATGCTTGGATGCCATCACGTCATAGGCACCACCGTAGGCTTTACGGGTAATCAAGGTGACTTTAGGTACGGTGCAATCTGCGTAGGCATAGAGTAGTTTAGCGCCGTGTTTAATAATGCCGCCGTACTCTTGAGTAGTGCCTGGCATAAATCCTGGAACATCAACCAAAGTCACTACTGGGATATTAAAGGCATCACAAAAGCGCACAAAACGCGCAGCCTTAATGGAAGCTTTAATATCTAAGCAACCAGCCAATACCAGAGGCTGATTGGCAACGATGCCGATAGAGCGACCTTCCATGCGTGCAAAACCAATTACAATATTTTTAGCGTAATCAGGCTGAAGTTCAAAGAACTCGCCATCATCTGCAATCTTGGCAATCAACTCTTTCATGTCATAAGGTTGATTTGGATTAGATGGAACGAGCGTATCTAATGAAAAATCGGGCTCTTCAGTCCGGTTTGCCCCTTTAATCAGTGGCGGCTTTTCGCGGTTCGATAGCGGTAGATAGTTAAAGAAACGACGCAACATCATGATTGCTTCAACATCATTATCAAATGCCAAATCACAAACACCAGAAACGGTGGAGTGTGTGACTGCGCCACCCAATTCTTCTGAAGTGACATCCTCATGCGTTACCGTCTTGACTACTTCTGGGCCGGTTACGAACATATATGAACTATCTTTAACCATAAAAATGAAATCAGTTAGCGCTGGCGAATACACGGCACCACCTGCGCACGGCCCCATGATCAAGGAAATCTGCGGAATTACACCTGAGGCTGTCACATTTCGTTGGAAAATCTCGGCATAACCACCCAAAGAAGCAACGCCCTCTTGAATACGTGCGCCACCAGAGTCATTTAAACCAATCACAGGGGCGCCTACCTTGAGAGCCTGATCCATGATCTTACAAATCTTTTCAGCATGGGCTTCTGACAAAGACCCGCCTAACACTGTGAAATCTTGTGAAAATACAAACACGAGACGGCCGTTAATCATTCCGTAACCAGTGACCACACCATCACCCGGAACGGTTTGATCAGCCATTCCAAAATCATGACAACGATGCTCAACGAACATATCCCACTCTTCAAAAGTACCCGCATCGAGTAGGAGTTCAATACGCTCACGGGCAGTGAGTTTGCCCTTCGCATGCTGAGCGGCAATACGCTTTTGCCCACCACCTAATCGGGCAAGCTCACGCTTGGCTTCGAGCTGTTGAATGATTTCCTTCATGTACTGCTCCTTAGAAAAATTCATGTCCCATGGATTTAAGTAAGCGTCTTGCCGCCACCGAAGCTGCCATAGTTCCCTGATTTACCTGTGCAATTAGAATTGGTAAGAGCTCTTGAACTTGTGCATTGTTACGAAACGCACTCTTTAAACCTGCATCAATGCGATCCCACATCCATGCACCTGCTTGCTGCTTACGACGACTCTCAAATTTGCCATTAGCCTTTTGCAGCTTTACAAAATGACTCACTTTGTCCCATAACTCAGGCACACCTTTACCCTCAAGTGCACTTAAGGTAATTACCATGGGGTGCCAAAATTCCTGCTGATGTGAAGCGTGTTCTGGGTTTCCCTGAAAGCCGAGTAAACGCAAAGAACTTGTGATGAATAATTGCGCACGCATCGCTGCATCGGGATCAATATCTACTTTATTAATAGCAATCAGATCCGCAATTTCCATCACTCCTTTTTTGATGGCCTGTAGATCATCTCCAGCATTGGGTAACTGCATTAGCAAAAACATATCGGTCATACCAGCGACTGTAATTTCACTTTGGCCAACGCCGACTGTCTCAACGATGATGACATCAAAACCAGCCGCCTCTGCAACCAGCATGGCCTCGCGGGTCTTCTCAGCAACACCACCAAGCGTTCCAGAGGATGGGCTTGGCCTAATGAAAGCATCTTCCAGAACTGAGAGACGTTCCATACGGGTTTTATCCCCCAGAATGGATCCACCAGACAAACTAGAAGATGGATCAATGGCAAGCACGGCAACCCGGTGACCTTTTTCAATTAAGTACAGACCAAGAGCTTCGATCAGCGTAGATTTGCCAACACCTGGAACCCCAGAGATACCCAAGCGAAAGGAATTACCAGTCTTTGGTAGCAGGGTGTTTAGTACTTCATCAGCACGCTTACGATGATCTAAGCGAGTAGATTCAAGCAAAGTAATGATCTTTGCCAAAGCGCGACGCTGTTTTGGCGATGGCGTGCCAGTGAGATCACTCACTAAGATCTGATCGGCAGCTTGGAGCATTTAATAGGTCCTGAGTTAAGCTGGTTTTATCGATTTACGAATTTGCTCAAGCACATCCTTAGCCGAAGCTGGAATGGGTGTGCCTGGTCCATAAATGCCCTTCACACCTGCTTCATAGAGAAACTCATAGTCTTGTCTTGGAATCACACCACCCACAAAGACGATGATGTCATCAGACCCTTGTTTTCTGAGTTCTGCAATGATGGCTGGGACAAGTGTCTTATGGCCTGCCGCTAAGGTAGAGACACCTAAGGCATGCACATCGTTCTCAATGGCTTGGCGTGCACACTCTTCAGGCGTTTGAAACAGTGGGCCGATATCAACATCAAACCCCAAGTCTGCATAGGCAGTAGCAACTACCTTAGCGCCACGATCATGACCATCTTGACCAAGCTTGGCGATCATCACACGTGGGCGACGACCAAATTCTTTAGCAAAGTCAGCGATTTCTACTTTCAGTTTTTCCCAGCCCTCGGCTGAGTCATAGGCAGCTGCATACACTCCGGTCACCTTTTGAGTATCGGCGCGATGGCGCCCGTAAACTTTCTCTAATGCGTCAGACACTTCACCAACCGTAGCACGTAAACGAATGGCATTAACAGCCAATTCCAATAAGTTTCCGGTGTTGTCCTCAGCGGCTTTTGTTAACGCTTCTAATGCGGCTGCTACTTTCTTGCTATCACGCTTTGCTTTGATTTGATTCAAGAGCGCAACTTGACCCTCGCGAACGCGATCGTTATCAATCATTAAGACATCAACCAGATCCTCTTTATCCAGTTTGTATTTATTGACACCAACAATCACATCAGCGCCAGAATCAATTTTCGCCTGCTTCTCAGCAGCTGAAGCTTCAATCTTCAATTTAGCCCAACCACTTTCAACCGCCTTAGTCATGCCACCCATAGCATCGACTTCTTGAATAATTTCCCAAGCCTTGTCTGCCATCTCTTGTGTGAGGTTCTCCATCATGTAAGAACCAGCCCAAGGATCAATCACGCTAGTGATATGGGTTTCTTCCTGGAGAATTAATTGTGTATTTCGGGCAATCCGGCTTGAAAACTCAGAAGGCAAGGCAATCGCCTCATCAAAAGAATTCGTATGCAAGGATTGGGTACCGCCAAATACAGCTGCCATTGCTTCAACCGTCGTTCTCACGACATTGTTGTAGGGGTCTTGTTCTGTTAATGACCAGCCCGAGGTTTGGCAATGGGTGCGTAACATCAATGACTTTTGATTCTTTGGCTCAAACGACTTCATGATGCGCCACCACAATAATCTGGCAGCGCGTAATTTAGCAACCTCTAAGTAGAAGTTCATGCCAATGGCAAAAAAGAATGACAAGCGGCCTGCAAAGCCATCAACATCTAATCCTTTGGTAAGTGCTGTTTTGACATACTCTTTACCGTCAGCCAATGTAAAGGCTAATTCCAGAACTTGATTGGCACCAGCTTCTTGCATGTGATAACCCGAAATCGAAATCGAGTTGAACTTCGGCATATGCTTGGCGGTGTATTCAATAATGTCGCCAATAATGCGTATGGAAGGCTCTGGTGGGTAGATGTAGGTATTGCGTACCATGAACTCTTTCAGAATATCGTTCTGAATCGTTCCAGATAACTGCTCTTGCTTAACGCCTTGCTCTTCACCTGCCACGATATAGCCAGCAAGTACAGGTAAGACCGCACCATTCATCGTCATGGAAACAGAAACTTTGTCTAATGGAATGCCATCAAACAAAATCTTCATGTCTTCTACTGAATCAATCGCAACACCGGCCTTACCAACATCACCAGTAACGCGTGGATGGTCAGAGTCATAGCCACGGTGAGTTGCTAAGTCAAATGCAACCGATACGCCTTGACCACCAGCAGTTAATGCTTTGCGATAAAACGCATTAGATTCTTGAGCAGTTGAAAAGCCAGCGTATTGACGTATCGTCCACGGACGAACTGAATACATCGTTGCTTGAGGACCACGTAAATAAGGCTCAAAACCTGGCAAGGTATTGGTGTAATTAAGGTCTTGTGTATCTGCAGAGGTATAGAGCGCTTTAATATGAATACCATCTGGGGTGTTCCATCCCAGCTTTTCAGGATCGCCATTGGGCGCTGACTTCTGCGCAGATTTTTTCCACTCCTCTAAATTTGAGTCTGGAACTGCTGGCCACGTGCTTCCTGTTGGCCGTTTCTTTTCTGAACTCACAAAGCACTCCTAGTCAATTTGTTGCATTGCATCCAATATTTCAATTCTGCTTGACTATTTAGAATTTGTCCAGTTAAACTGTATACATAATTATGAATACAAAACTAAACAATCGGCCCTTATATGAAGACGTTGCTGACAGGCTTCGCGAACAAATATTTGCCAAGCAATTAGCCCCAGGAAGCTGGCTAGATGAGCAGTCTTTAGCTGAACAGTTTGGAATTAGCCGGACACCCATGCGTGAAGCCATCAAGGCATTAGCCTCTGAGGGTCTAATAACAATGAAAATGCGTCGCGGTGCCTATGTAACAGAAGTCAATCGGGGTGATTTAGAGCAAATTTTCACTGTTTTATCGCTTTTAGAGAGCCAAGCAGCAAAAGAAACAGCGATTAAAGCCACTGAAGATGAACTTAATCTCTTGGACCATCTGCACCATCGCCTAGAAACTGCTGCTGCAGACCGTGATATAGAGCAATTCTTTGAAATAAATGGCAAATTTCATGAGTTAATACAGGAAATTGCTGGAAATCCCTGGATGAACGGCGTAATTGACGATTTAAGGAAAGTGCTGAAATTGCACCGAAAAGACTCCCTAACAAGCACAGGAAGACTACAAAGCTCCCTGATTGAGCATCGTGAGATTCTCCGTGCAATCCTCAAACGAGATGAATTAGCAGCAGAAGCTGCAATGCGCAAACACTTTTCTCGTGGCTTAGAAGCCCTAAGATAATACTAAATACCTATAAATAACAATGGCTTAGAATATGATTCTAAGCCATTACTTTATTTGTCAGCAGTAGGATTATTTCCTAATGACAAAGTTTCCAGGTAAAGAAGCAATATAAGCGGCGATGTCTTTCATGTCCGCATCAGAGTAGCCCTGAACTAGTGCTCCCATGATGGCATTATTGCGCCCATATTGCGGGTTGCCGCTGCCTACTTTGTAGGATTTTAATGTGTAGAAAAGGTAATCAGGGTATTGGCCTGCGAGTTTTGGATAGATAGGCAGAACAGGTGCATTAAGACCGGCACCATGGCAAGAAGCACAATTACCCTTCTCTACCAAAGCTTGACCCTTATCTAGGCTAGAGGCACTAGCAACATTCACTATGCCAATACTAGAAAACAAAACTGCGGTGATTAGTGCAAATTTCATAAACGTGTCTCTATCACTTCAATGGGTTTTTAGGTGAACTGGCTGTTTGCGCCGCATAGTATTCGCCAAGGTCGGCCATATCTTGA
>CAMBBT010000023.1 GCA_945864455.1 Polynucleobacter meluiroseus
CTTCAGAGTTAGGGCTTTATCGTATTGAGTAATAGCATCGTCATACTGTTTAAGCTCTTTTAATGTATTACCCATATTAGACCAAGCTTCAGGAAAATCAGGCATCAGGCTTAGGGCTTTTGCGTAGTGAGTAATAGCATCGTCATACCGTTTAAGCTGATGCAGGCTCGCCCCTTTGTTAGCCCAAGCTTCAGCAAAATCAGGCTTCAGGCTTAGGGCTTTATCGTAGTGAGTAATAGCATCGTCATAACGACCCAAACTGAATGTAGACAATCCATAATTAAGCCAAGCCTCTGGATTCTTAGGAGCTAAGGCAACTGCTTTTTTGTGGTGCACAAGAGCGTCTTTATCATTCCCAGAGTCAGCAAGAGCTTTTGCTAAATTGTATTGTAGTGAAGCATTATTCGGTTGAATTCGAGCCGCCCTAGCTAAATAATCAGCAGCCTCCCTGAACTTGGATTGCGAGGCTTTAATAAAGCCAAGAATATGAAGTGATGGGAAATTTTTTGAATCAACCTGTAATATTCTTTTTAATATTAAATCGGCTCCATCAAAATTTCCGCTTTGAAACGCTTGGATGGCTTGTTGAAGCATTAATTGAATTTTGGTATTCATAATGAATCCTTTTATAGCAACAATATCTATTTTACAATGAAGTCAAAACTTAACATTTATTCAAAAGATATCTAGTCGTCTGTGCAAAACGGTGTGTAAAGATAGATGGAGGGGACCCTTTTTAAAAAACGGGGGGTGGGGGTACAGTGGGGTGGTCAATTCCCAAATCAGTAAGGCATGCCCCTCATTTATCTAGTATGCGGATGAATTGCGTCCTACTAAGCCACTATGATTATTGATTTGCGCTTAGCTTGTATGCGGATAGATTCGGTCTCATACGACTCTTGTGCTATTCTTTTTTCAGGCCTATTTCTGGCCTAATTGCAGTCAAGTTTTAGTAGTTTTATTTTTAACCAAGCAGATTTAGTTTTTCTTGTTCTTTTTATGCCGCTCTAAGTCTTTGTTTTTGCTGGCCTAGATAACGAACTCTTCTACATGGATAAAACCATGATGGTCTTCGGTGATGCGAAGAAGGTTGTGGAAGATATGGTCAAGGCTGTGGAGTAAGACGGCTAGACTAATAGTTATATAGCTGTAATAAGCACATTTTTTCTTTTTATCTCTTGAGGTCTCTGCTTTTAATGGCATAGATTGCAAATTTTTATAGGTAGACAAAACATCATGATCAAACTTCTTATTGCTGCACTTAGCCTAAGTACATTTGAATTAGCATTTGCAGCATATCCTGAAAAATCAATTCGTCTGGTTGTTCCATTTGCTACTGGCGGCACATCAGAAATTATTGCCAGATCAGTAGCCAACAGCTTATCAACTACTCTTGGTCAATCTGTTTATGTGGACAATAAACCAGGCGGCGCTGGAAATATTGCAATGGAAGAAGTGAAACGTTCCAATCCAGATGGCTACACGCTGATACTCGGTCACGTTGGCACTTTAGCAGTAAACCCTGCTTTATTTGGTAATAAACTTCCTTATGATCCAAACAAAGATTTTGCACCCATCACTCTGGTTGCCAAGGTACCAAACGTTATTGCCGTGAGTATCAAGAGCCCTAATAAGACCTTAGCAGATTTTGTAGCGGATGCTAAAAAGAATCCTGGAAAAATTAATTATGGTTCTGCAGGCAATGGTAGTGCAGGTCACTTAGCGATGGAATACTTTTCATCTGTAGCGGGAATTGATTTAGTGCACGTGCCTTACAAAGGATCTGGCCCAATGTTAACCGACCTCATTAGCGGCCAAATACAAGCGACCTTCAACGGACTACCTTCTCTGATGGGCCAAATTAATGGTGGCGCATTACGGCCTTTGGCAGTTGGATCTGCTGATAGATCAAAAGCACTTCCGAATATTCCCACTATCGCTGAGTCAGGTTACAAGGGTTTTGAAACCTCACAATGGTACGGAATTATGGCGCCTGCAGGGACTCCAAAACCCATCATCGATAAATTACAAAAAGAAACTACAAAGTCTCTTCAAAATAAAGAAGACTCTAAGCGCATGCTAGACGATGGTGCTGTATTAATAGGCGACACTCCCGAGCAATTTGCCGCGTTCATCAAAGTAGAGCAAGGCCGTTGGGGTAAAGTTGTTGAGAAGGCGGGTATTAAAATTGATTAAGTCATCGATGAAAACATTTGTCTTTAACCTCTTCTCGTGCTTACTATTTGTCTTTAGTATTCAGATTGTTAATGCTCAAGGTGCCTATCCTAATCGCACCATCCAAACGATCATGCCTTTGCAAGCAGGCAGTGGTGTTGATATTTTGATGCGCCCAATCGTGCAGCGAATGGGCGAAAATCTGGGCCAAGCTGTCACAATTGAAAATCTTCCTGGGGGCGCAGGCTTAATTGGAGCTACCAAGGTGGCGCAGAGCTCCTCCGATGGTTATGTTTTGGGCGCATTTAATGACAGTATTTTGACTATGCTTCCCAATCTTTATAAAAAGATTGATTACGATCCCGTACAAAGTTTTATACCAATCTCTGAAGTGGCTGCTATTACTTTTGTTCTGGTGGCTAATCCATCTTTTCCTGGGAATACCGCTGCAGATTTGGTTCGCATTGCCAAAGAAAAACCTGGCAAGATTGACTATGCCTCTGGCGGTAACGGATCCCCACAACATATCGGCATGGAAATATTTCGTCAATATACTGGCGCTCCTATTGTCCACATCCCTTATCGTGGCGCAGCTGCTGCTGTCACCGATGTCATGGCAGGACAAGTACCCGTCATGATTAGCGCACTCTCGGTAGTACTTCCGCATATCCGGGCTGGTAAGCTAAAAGTACTAGGGGTTGCAAGTAAAACGCGGTCACCACTCCTCCCTAATACGCCAACAATTAATGAGAGTGTAAAAGGTTATGAGTTCTCTACATGGGGTGCCTTGCTAGCACCAAAGGGGACACCACCCGCAGTCATTGAAAAATTGAATGAATCTTTAGCGACCGCTCTCAAGGATCAAAAGTTACGTGAACAATTGATACAACAAGGATTTGAATTTGTTCCGCTTGGTCCAGATCATTTAAAAGATATGATCGCTCAGGGATTAGCCAAAATGAAGAAAGTCATCAAGGATGGTGGTATTCAGGCAGATTAGAGCCTATTAAATGAGCCGTCTTATCGTACAATAAAAAACGCCTGGTCTTTTGAACCAGGCGTTTTAGTTTCTACAGCGAGAAGCTGGAGAGGTCAGGCAATTACATCATGCCGCCCATACCACCCATGCCGCCCATACCACCCATGTCAGGCATACCGCCGCCAGCTGAGTCATCTTTTGACGCTTCGCAGATAGCACAATCAGTAGTCAACAATAAGGCTGCAACAGAAGCCGCATTTACTAATGCAGTTTTTGTCACCTTAGTTGGGTCGATTACACCTTGAGCTACGAGATCGCCGTATTCGCCAGTAGCAGCGTTGTAACCGTTATTGCCCTTACTAGCCAATACCGCATTAACAACTACGCTTGCCTCGTCACCAGCGTTAGATACGATGATTCGTAATGGCTCTTCCATAGCGCGCAAAACGATACTGATGCCAGCATCTTGATCTGAGTTATCACCTTTTAAGCCCTTGATACCTTGCATAGCGCGAATCAAAGCTACGCCACCGCCAGGAACAATGCCTTCTTCAACAGCTGCACGCGTTGCATGCAATGCGTCGTCAACACGGGCTTTCTTTTCTTTCATTTCTACTTCAGTAGCAGCACCAACACGAATCACTGCAACACCACCGGCTAACTTGGCAACGCGCTCTTGCAATTTTTCTTTATCGTAGTCACTAGTTGCTTCATCGATCTGAATACGAACACTCTTCACACGCGCTTCGATTACTTTAGCATCGCCAGCACCATCGATGATGATGGTATTTTCTTTACCAATTTCAATACGCTTTGCTTGACCTAAATGCTCAAGAGTGGTTTTCTCTAAGGTGAGGCCAATTTCTTCAGCAATCACTGTACCGCCGGTCAAAATAGCGATGTCTTCCAACATTGCTTTACGACGATCACCAAAGCCTGGAGCCTTAACAGCACAAGTCTTGATAATGCCGCGGATGTTATTCACAACCAAAGTTGCTAAGGCTTCGCCCTCAACATCTTCTGCAATGATTAGCAATGGGCGGCCAGACTTAGCAACTTGCTCGAGCACTGGGAGCAAATCACGAATGTTGCTTACTTTCTTATCAAACAAGAGAACATATGGGCTTTCCAATACGGCAACTTGTTTTTCAGGCTGATTAATGAAGTAAGGTGAAAGGTAACCACGATCAAACTGCATACCTTCAACCACTTCAAGCTCATCTTCCAATGACTTGCCATCTTCAACAGTAATAACGCCTTCTTTACCCACTTTTTCCATCGCTTCAGCAATTCGCTGACCAATGCTGTAATCACTATTCGCTGAAATAGAGCCAACTTGAGCAATTTCTTTAGTGGTTGTACAAGGCTTGCTGATTTTCTTAAGTTCTTCAAGAGCAGCAGTCACTGCTTTATCAATGCCGCGCTTTAGATCCATTGGGTTATGGCCTGAAACTACATATTTCATGCCTTCACGGACGATGGATTGAGCCAAAACAGTAGCGGTAGTAGTACCGTCACCAGCGATGTCAGCAGTTTTAGAAGCAACTTCCTTCACCATCTGTGCACCCATGTTCTGGAGCTTGTCTTTGAGTTCGATTTCTTTTGCTACTGTGACACCATCCTTAGTAATGGTTGGGCCACCGAATGAGCGCTCAATTACAACGTTACGACCTTTTGGTCCTAAGGTAGTTTTTACTGCGTTCGCGAGAATGTTGACGCCTTCTACCATCCTGGTACGGGCGTTATCTCCAAATACAACGTCTTTTGCTGCCATGATTGAATTCCTCTCTTAGATACTGAAATTACTTCTGTACAACAGCCATGACGTCTTCTTCGCGCATGACGAGAAGCTCATCGCCGTCGACCTTGACTGTTTGGCCTGCATATTTACCAAATAACACGCGATCGCCTACTTTGACGTCTGGTGCATTTAATTTGCCGCTGTCATCGCGTTTGCCTGGGCCTACTGCCAAAATTTCGCCTTGATCTGGCTTTTCTGCAGCAGCATCAGGAATGATGATTCCGGAAGCAGTTTTTGATTCTTGATCTAAACGCTTGATGATTACGCGATCATGTAAGGGACGCAAATTCATCTCTTCTCCTATGTTAGTAAATGTTAACTAATTAAAATTCTATATAAATCAATGCTTTATAATCTCTTCACATAAAAACTGAGGTAGATTCAATTAAAAATCAGCCGTTTTTAGCACTCATGTGTTGAGAGTGCTGATTATATAGGTCTAATTCCCAAGATTTCAAGGGTAGGGGCATAAATTCTTAGGGAATGGGGCCTTCTTTATAATAAGGACAGGCTGGTAGGTTAATTCCTACAGATAAATCAGCCTTAAGCCCTTACCGCTCCAATCCGTCCTGCCTAGACTGGACAGTCACCGATTGGAGAATGCTGATGAGCCCGAAATCCCGGCTGTACACGCTTGTAAAGGCTTGGAAGAATAAACCCTTCCAAGAAGTCCGCGACGCCTGTGGCGCGCCCTGGCTTGGTATTAGTAGTCAGGCACTAGAAGAACACCAATCCTGGTCCAAGCGACAAGCGATTAGCCATGAACCCATTTTTAACTGCAAGGGAATAAAACTGACCGGCTCTTTATTTAGACCACTACTGGCAGCCTCTGATGTGCAATTACTGCGTTTATTCATGGAAGGCCTAGACACGATTGCTTACTGGTATCGAAGTGGCCGTTTTATTCCTGGCATTTTGCCCGTACCGACACATGTCATTGCTTCTAGTGATTACATCGATGCGTTGAGTGATTTGATTCTGAACTCACGACTACCGGTAGGTCTTATTGCATTAGGAATTCCATCACTACCCAAATCGGAGATTGCTGATGCCTATCAGGAAGGTTTATTACGGATGCGAAGACTGGGTGTCTTACTGCACTTCATGAGTTTCTCGGGAAGCGTTGATCAGTTGCACTGGATTTCTGAAATGAAAATGGATGGTATTCACATCGACATGAGCCAGCTTCGTAATAAGACGATATCGGATAGCGTGATTGCCCAACTGAGACAGTCACCCTATTCACCTACACAAATTTATGCAAGTCATGTTGGCCTTGTCAAAGACTTAGAACACGCATCCGTATTGCAAATGAATCATTGCTATGGCGGCTTGATGATGTCGCCACTGAGTCGTCATCAGATGCTCCAGATTAACGATAGCCGTATCGCTAAGGCTATTTTTTCGCTGCACCCTCATCCACAACCAAACCAAAATGGAGACAAGTAATGAGAAAACGCGTGATGTTGGTAGACGACCATCCAGCTATGCTGATGGCTCTTAAAAGTATGTTGCAAGATCAGTTGTTATTTGAAATAGCAGGACAAGCTCAGAATGGGGAAGAATGTCTCCGATCTATGAAAGAGGTGAATCCCAATATGGTGATTCTGGATCTCGATATGCCCAAGACCGATGGCTTTGACGTCATTCGGCGGATTGGATTGATGTATCCCGATGTCCGAGTTCTGGTCTTATCCAGCATGGATGAAGCGGTATATGGTGGCAGAATACGATCGCTTGGTGGGCATGGCTTTGTGAATAAAACTGCGGGCGCTGATGTTATCTTGGCCGCCTGCGTTGCCATCTCACAAGGTTATAACTTTTTTACTCATGGAAAAAACGGTAACAGCTCATTAAGCGATAACGATAAGTTAGCATTAATTTCTGATCGCGAGTTACAGGTCATGAAGTACCTTGGGAAGGGCAATACCAACCAACAAATTTCAGACATACTACATATCAGCAATAAGACAGTAGCTACTTATAAGACTAGAGTTTTTGACAAGCTTGGAATCAATAATATTGCTGACTTAATCTTGTTCTGCCGCATGAATAAGATTATCGAAAGCTAAAAAGTATGTATCGATTCATCGTCTGTGCATTACTTCTGCTTTGCCCATGGTCGAATGTGGCAAATGGGATGACTCATGAAAAAAAGATGAGTCAAGCTGAGCAGCGATGGATCGATCAGCACCCCATAGTGCACTTCAGCATTCATGAAAAATATGCACCTTACTTACAAGCTGGGAAGAACAATGAAAATGCTGGGGTCTTTTATGGGCTTTTAAAAAAACTGGGGGAATTTACTGGACAAAAATTTTCACCAAAGTGGAGAAAGACTGAGCAAGAAGGCCTGAAACAGCTTGCGAATGGTGAAGTCAATTTCATGATTGACCCACCAACCCTCAATGATGAATACCTTAGGTTTGGCTCTTTATCAGAGGCAGTCTTTTGGGGGCATGATGCTATTCTGACGACGGGGCCAAATAATATTGAATCCATTTCACCCGCTAATATTGCCTACTTTGATCGCGGCTTTGAAAGCCCTCCAATACCTCGACATTCTCAAGCAAGGGTATCTTCCCAGGCTGAGAGGCTGATTTTTGATTTACTCAAAAATGATATTGAGGCCTTGGTGCTCCCCATTCGACTGGCCCATCAGCTCATCCAAAAGATTGATAAGCCAGAGCTACAAATGGATGGACTTTACAGCCGAGAGCCCTTTGAATATCGATGGATTATTTCGCATGAAGATGAGGCTTTACAGAGCCTCTTAGGTCATTTTTTAAACGATTTGAACCCCATAGAATCGGGCCAACTATTTGCACTTGGAGATTTCAGCTCCACATCAAATCAAAGTGGTGATTGGAGCACCCTTCCTTGGCTGTCAACCATAGCTATATTGATACTTGGCAGCCTCTTATTGTGGCGCCTACAACAAAAGCAATCTCTTCAGAATGAAAAAGCAGCAGATTTAATTGCCTCTAAAGACCTAGCTGAAAAAGCGAATGCTGCTAAATCTGCTTTTCTTGCGACGATGAGCCATGAAATCCGTACCCCAATGAATGCAATCTTGGGGGTGCAAGAGTTATTGCTGAGTAGCCGACAATTTCCAGACAAAGAAAAATCATTATTGAAGAGTGCCCACTCCTCCGCCCAATCATTGTTAGGCATTCTGAATCAAGTGCTAGACCTTTCAAAGATTGAAGCTGGCAAGCTCACCTTAAATTTAGAGCCTTGTTGTCTCAATACTCTGATTGATGATATTCATTCAGCGTTCTCAACTATGGCAAACAAGCAGCATCTGATTCTGCATACCTCTAAAGATCCACGGATTGCCGCTGTCCTAATGATTGATACCTTACGACTGCGTCAAATTCTACAAAACTTACTCAGTAATGCGATTAAATTTACCGATCACGGAGAGATCTACTTCTCCATTAGCGTACTAGCAGACGATCATGCGGGACAATTAGTTGAATTTAGAGTCATCGATACCGGAATTGGTATGGGTGCTGAGGAAATTAAGCTTGCTCTTCAAGCTTTTGAACAAGTCCCTGGAAAAACAGATCAACATCACGGTACTGGTTTAGGTCTTACTATTACGAATCATCTAGTGAGCTCTATGAATAGCCAGCTTTACTTTGAAAGTGCGCCTGGCTTTGGTAGCAATATTCATTTTTGTGTCGCGCTCCCCCGGACCAGCATTGCTGTATCCAAAAATCATCTTGGAGATGAAGGCTCAATCCCCCGAAGACTAGTTTCTAAACTGGCTTTAGATGAAAATCGCCCCCTCCAGGCCCTAGTAGTTGAAGACCATCCTGCAAGCCGACAAATCATTTCCTTGCAATTGCAAGTATTAGGCCTTGAGGCACAGGTTTGCGAAAGCGCCAGCACTGCACTTGAACTGCTATCTCAGAAGCATTTTGACCTTCTACTGACCGATCAATCTATTCCAGGTATGCAGGGCTCAGAATTAGCGAAACACATTCGCTCTTTAGGTCATCACGAGATTGTCATCATTGGCATTACTGCAGATATCTACGCTTTAGATTCTCGACACCAGTTTCTTGCTGCTGGCATGAATGGGGTGCTGATCAAACCTTTAAACTTAATGACACTAGAGAACGAACTGGCCCGCTACTTTATTTCTCAAGAAGTTACTGATGAAACAAAGATGGCGTACATATCTGGAGAGTACTCTTTTGACCTTTTTTCTAAGCTCTTGAAACAGAATCCAGGCCATATTTTGCTCATACTAGAAGAGATTAAAAAAGTTCATATTGAAACACTCGCCATACTAAAAACTGAGCCTGTTGATGAGAATACCTTGGCAAGCCTGATTCATAAGATTAAGGGTGGCGCCCAACTGCTGAACGCTAAGCTCTTTATTAAACGCTGTAAGATCCTAGAAATAGAGGGGGTTGTGCCAGATAGAGTAAACGCATTCATTCAGTTACTGGAAGAACAAAATCAGACCATTGAGCGCTATGTAGCAAAGTACGCTAGCTATTAATTAAGGGCGTCGCTTTGCCTTCTAGCTCCCTGGGTTTATTCTATTGGGAATGCAGCAATTTATACGCCATATTGTCTCTCTAGCTCTACCAATCCTTTGGGCTGGGTTTTGCTTTTTTGCATTAACAGTAAAGGCTGAAGAAATACGTACAACCCTACCTCAGGCAGTTACAAGAAGCTTAGAGCGTAATCAAATTCCGAAAGACGCGGTCAGTATTTCAGTAATCGAGATTGAGACTACCCACCCAGGAAAAAATACTTCAAAAAATATTCTAGATTGGCGTGCCACTGAAGCGATGAACCCTGCATCAACGATGAAGCTCCTAACCACGCTCGCAGGTTTAGATATTTTGGGGCCACAGTATCGCTGGCGAACCAATATCTATACCGATGGCGTTATTCGTCAAGGAGTTCTCAAAGGAAATTTGTATTTACAGGGCACGGGTGATCCAAAACTGATCCCTGAAGAGTTGGCTAAGCTAATGAAGTCCATGCAAGCGCTTGGTATTCAGAAGATTAATGGCAATTTATTCTTTGATCGCACTGCCTATGCACCTAGCGTCATGGAGCACAATACGATCGATGGCGAGGCCCTACGTGCATACAATGTACCGCCTGATCCTTTACTCTATGCATTCCGAACGCTCTCATTTCAGCTAGGAAAATCACGTACAGCCGACTTTATCGACATCAGCTATACACCAGCACTTTCGCAACTCAAAATTGATAATCAAATGCAGTTGGTTGATCAACCCTGCGATAACTGGAAAAATGATATTCGTTTCAACTTAAATTCTGAGGGCACAAGTAAAACAAATCAGCCGCTAGTCGCGCAGTTTTCAGGGGCTTTTCCTAGTGCTTGCAAAGGCGTTAACTACAACGTCGTTGCGCTAGATGCTAATACTTTTCTGACTCAAGGCTTTGCTGCTGCCTGGGAAAAATCAGGTGGCGCCTGGGTAAAAGCTCCCATTGGGAAAAGTGGGGTGACACCGCTGGCCGCACGGCTACTTCTGCAGTTTGAAGGCCTTAGTCTTGCCGATGATGTTCTGGATATTAATAAGTATTCGAACAATGTCATGGCACGCCAAGTTCTATTGACATTGGCACTCGAAAAAATAGGGAAGCCAGCGACTACCTCTAATGGTGAGTTAGTGATTCAGAGTTGGCTAAAACAAAATAGTTTAGATTTTCCAGGCCTTGTGATTGAGAATGGTTCCGGTTTATCACGTAATGAAGCTATTTCAGCAGAACAAATGAATCAACTCTTGTTCACTGCCCGCAATTTACCAGTCGGGGAAATTTTCTATAACAGCCTTCCGATTGCCGGCACTGATGGCACGATGAAAAACCGTCTGATGACACAATTGCGTAAGTTTTTACATCTGAAAAAAAAGCCGGAAGCCAGAATTAAGACTGGCTCACTAGCTGATGTTCGAACCATCTCTGGCTATGTGATGAGCAAATCAGGCAAGTTATATGCAGTAACCTCATTTATCAATCATCCCAATGCGGGGAGAGGTTTAGAGGCGCACGATCAACTACTAGCGTGGCTACTTGAAGATGGTCCAGAGCCAAAACAAGCTCGCTGAAGTCGATCTCTAACGCCATCCCATTCCTCGCCAGCAGGTGGCTCTGGAAATAGGATTAAATCCCAACCCTGTTGATCTAAATCGCGCAATGAGCGATATAAGCGACTAGCAAACCCAGTGCTATCACTTGGTACCTGCACTTCCTCGAAATGAACAGATGGATGACCATCCTCGCCTAAAGAAGAATCAGAATCCCAAACTGCAACTGCTACACGAGACTTCGTATCGGGAAATTCACTGAGTGCATCCAGAACCCGACCAGGAGCATATAAGCGTAAAGGGGTGTTGGGTGCGTAATGCGCTTTCAAACTTCCAGAAACTCTTGGTAATGTATCCGTTAAATTGGCATCATCATGCACACTCACTGTCTCGCCAGCTTGATATACCTGAATACCAGTCTTTGCAAAAATCTCTTTGGGCGTTATCAGGCCTGGACGAAGCAAAATTGCTTTGGCACCAGAAGACATATCAATAATGGTTGACTCAATACCAAGCGCACAATCACCGCCGTCTAAGATCATGAGATCGAGAATGCCCTCAAACTCATTTCGGACATCCGCTGCGCTAGTAGGAGATACTTTACCAAAACGATTGGCAGATGGTGCAACCACGCCACTCTTGAACTTTCTCAATAGCTCCTGAGCCATTGGATGTGCGGGTGCGCGTATAGCTACCGTATCCTGACCACCGGTTAATTCATTCAGAACACTCTTATCTTTTTTAAAGACTAAGGTTAGAGGGCCAGGCCAAAAAGTATTGACTAGCTTTAACGCATCTTCGGATAAATCTCTTACCCAGGGTGCGAGCACTGGTAGCCAGTCCACCTGAGTTTGATCAAATTGATCGGGGGCTGCTAAATGCACAATCAGCGGATGATGAGCTGGTCGACCTTTGGCGCTGAAAATTTTTTTGATGGCCTCTGGATTTTTTGCATCTGCCCCTAGTCCATATACAGTTTCAGTTGGGAATGCAACCAAACCGCCATCGCGTAATGTCTGCACTGCTTCATTAATCACTACAAAAGATTGCAGTGGCGTACTATCGGTGGACATTTCTAGGGCTCGATGCCTAATTCAGTAGCTACAGCAGCACAATTTTGGCGAGCCTCGTTCAATGCTATGCCCAAACAATTGATATGGCCCATCTTTCTACCGATGCGAGGAGCAGATTTACCGTAAAGATGCAACTTTGCATCAGGATGTGCAAGTACTTTATTCCAAGCAGGTTCTCTTGCTTTATCTTCACTGCCCTCAAACCATAGATCGCCTAATAAATTTAACATCGAAACTGGTGCCAATTGTCGCGTATCACCCAAAGGCAAACGAGCCATAGCTCTTACTTGCTGCTCAAACTGGCTACTGACACAAGCATCCATAGTGAAGTGCCCAGAGTTATGTGGACGAGGTGCAATTTCATTGGCAACAATATCGCCGTTCTTGAGTACAAAAAACTCAACGCAGAGAACGCCAACATAATTAATCTTCCGAATCAGCGCCTTTGCTGCATCAACAATCTTTTTCTCTTGAGCAGGCTTTAGTGATGGGGCTGGTACGGTAGAAGTATGCAAAATACCGTCACGATGAATGTTTTGCGACACGGGATAAGCTACGACTGCGTCATCATGGCCCCGCACTACTAAAGCAGAAACCTCAAAATCGAGCTCCATCCGCTTTTCAAGTACACATGGCACGCACCCAAAATGATTCCAGGCAGCAGTTAAACCATCGAGATCGATAATGTTTATCTGACCTTTACCGTCATAACCCAGACGGGCAGTCTTCAATATTCCAGGGAAAAGATCTGCAGGAGCATGAGTAATGTCAGCATCATGTTCTATCACAAAATAGGGTGCAGGACCAATATTAGTTTCAGACTTCCAGGTAGCTAGAAATTTTTTCTCTTCAATCCGGTTTTGCGCCAGTGAAACACAACTACTTCGCGGCGCTACAAATACACCGAGAGATTCCAGCTCGTCTAGAGCTTGTGCCGGAACATTTTCAAATTCAGTACTGACGGCTGCACACAATGATGCCATCTCTTTTAGGGCACTTGAGTCGGTGTAATCAGCCTGAATATATTTTTCTGCAATAGAGCCCGCCGGACTATCGGAGCTGGGATCTAAAACACAAACTTTATATCCCATGGCTTGTGCGGCTTGGGTAAACATACGCCCTAATTGACCGCCACCTAATATTCCTAAATATGAACCCGGCAAGATGGGTTCCATACGATCTGCCATGTAATTAATATCCCGGCAAATTTATAGAGCGTGCGGTATCAGATTGCTTTGCTCGAAACTCTGCGAGACGCTTGGAAAGATCTGCATCATGCAATGCGAGCCCTGCAATCACGTGCAAGGCAGCATTAGCTGCGCCAGCCTCACCAATTGCAAAAGTAGCCACTGGAACACCTTTTGGCATTTGCACGATGGAATACAAAGAATCCTCACCACGCAAGTATTTACTGGCAACCGGCACACCGTAAACCGGCACTATCGTTTTAGAGGCAAGCATGCCTGGTAAGTGAGCTGCGCCACCTGCACCAGCAATGATGGCCTGCAAGCCATTGGCTTGAGCATCTTCTGCATACTGGAACATATCGTCTGGCATGCGATGTGCTGAGAGCACTTTAGCCTCGTGAGGGATGTCAAATTGCTCAAGTATTTGAGCGGCATGCTGCATCGTGTCCCAATCTGAATTGGAGCCCATCACTATTCCGACTATTGGCTTCTTGCTCATCTACCTCTCCAAATACCCTTAATATCGATCAAAGACTCTATTATCCCTGAGTTAAACGATTCAGGGCTTCACGGTACTTTTGGGCCGTCTTTTCAATCACACCAGCTGGTAATTGCGGCGCAGGGGCAGTCTTAGGCCATAACTTGCCGTTTACTTCGGCAGTTTCTAACCAATCGCGCACAAATTGCTTGTCATACGATGGTGGGTTTGAGCCCACATAGTAGGTTTCTGCTGGCCAGAAGCGGGAAGAATCTGCCGTGAGGATCTCATCCATCAAAACCAATTGACCAGAATGATCCAAACCAAATTCAAACTTCGTGTCGGCAATAATAATTCCACGAGTCGCAGCGTATTCAGATGCTTCTTTATATAGACGAATACTGACTTCACGAATTTGATTGGCTAACTTCTCACCAATCAGTTCAACTACCCTCTCAAATGAAATATTTTCGTCATGATTACCAGCTTCTGCTTTAGCAGCAGGTGTAAAAATCGGCTCAGGTAATTTTTGGGCATTCTCTAAACCAGCAGGCAATGTAATGCCACAAACCGTACCAGTTTCTTTATAGTCCTTCCAGCCGCTACCAGCGAGATAACCTCGCACAACTGCCTCTACCAAAATAGGCTTTAAGCGTTTAGCAACTACTGCACGGCCACTCACTTGAGAAACCTCATCAGCATTCACCACAGTAGCGGGATCAATGCCAGTTAAGTGATTTGGAATGACTGAAGCTAATTTATCAAACCAAAAATTGGCCATTTGATTAAGTACGATACCCTTCTCTGGAATCGGCTCACCCATCACCACATCAAATGCAGATAAGCGATCGGTCGTAATCATTAATAATTTGTCATCATCTAAGGCATAGACATCGCGCACCTTACCTTTGGACAGCAAAGGTAATGACTTAATAGAGGTGGTATATAAAGCTGGCATCTTTAATTACTTCACGATCTGAGTAAGTTTGCCGCTCTTATAGAGTTCAGCCATTTTTTCTAGGGGAATCGGTTTGATTTTGGATGCTTGACCAGCAGACCCAAAAGCCTGAAAGCGTGCGATACAAATCTTCTTAGCAGCTTCACGTGCTGGCTTCAAATAATCACGGGGATCAAATTTGCTGGGATTCTCCATGAGATAACGGCGGACAGCACCAGTCATTGCTAAACGAATGTCGGTATCGATATTGATCTTACGAACACCATTCTTAATACCTTCTTGAATCTCTTCAATAGGTACGCCGTAAGTTTCTTTCATATCGCCGCCAAACTCACGAATCTCTGCAAGTAATTCTTGTGGAACACTAGAAGAACCATGCATTACCAAGTGGGTGTTCGGAATGCGCGCATGAATTTCTCTAATGCGGTCAATCGCTAAAATATCACCAGTAGGCTTCTTAGTAAATTTATAAGCACCGTGGCTAGTACCAATCGCAATTGCTAAAGCATCACACTGAGTTGCCTTAACAAAGTCAGCGGCTTGTTCAACATCTGTCAATAATTGTTCACGAGTCATCTTGCCATCGGCGCCATGACCATCCTCTTTATCGCCCTGCATCGTTTCCAAAGAGCCCAAAACTCCCAGCTCTGCTTCCACAGTAACTCCAATGGAGTGAGAAAACTTCACCACTTCCTGAGAGACGGCTAAGTTGTACTCGTAACTGGCAACCGTTTTGCCATCAGCTTCAAGCGAACCATCCATCATTACACTAGTAAAGCCACTCTCAATTGCTGCTATACAGATAGCTGGGCTTTGACCATGATCTTGGTGCATCACAACCGGAATATGGGGATATGCTTCGACAGCAGCAGAGATCAGGTGTCGTAAAAATGCTTCGCCAGCATATTTACGTGCACCAGCAGATGCCTGCATGATGACCGGTGAGTCAGCCTCATTAGCCGCCTCCATAATCGCAGTCACCTGTTCAAGGTTATTGACGTTAAAGGCCGGTAAGCCATAACCGTTTTCAGCAGCGTGGTCCAAGAGTTGTCGTAAAGATACTAAAGCCATGATGTTCTCTTAATAGAAATAGATAAAAAGTTAATCAATGTACACATTACTTCACATGAACAATTTTGAGAGTATTCGTGCCGCCAGGTTCGCCCATTGGCTCCCCTGAAGTCAACACCACGGTATCACCCTTTTTAACTGCGCCAGCCTTTTTCAAACAAGCCTCTACTTCTTGCAAAGCGGTATCGCGGTCTTTGCTGTAATCCAGGCCAATTGGCGTGACATTACGGTAAGTACTTAAAGCTCTTTGGGTCGCAATCTTTGAAGTCAATGCAAAGATCGGTACATGGATGTTATGACGGCTCATCCATATTGGAGTTGAACCAGAGTCTGTCAGGGCAGCAATTGCATTTGCATGCAAATGATGTGCAGTAAATAAAGCGCCTAAGGCAATCGTTTGATCAATCCGAGTAAAGGTTTGATCTAAAAAATCGGTATCTAATTTTACTGTATCTGATTTCTCAGCCTCAACACAAATCTCGGCCATCGCTTTAATCGTTTGCACTGGATATAAGCCGGCAGCAGACTCAGCGGAAAGCATCACAGCATCTGTCCCATCTAATACGGCGTTGGCTACGTCACTCACTTCAGCACGTGTGGGTACTGGAGCATTAATCATCGACTCCATCATTTGCGTTGCAGTAATCGTAAATTTATCGGCCTCACGCGCCCAGGTAATCATGCGTTTTTGTAATGCGGGTACTGCAGCATTACCAACCTCAATAGCGAGATCGCCGCGGGCAACCATAATGCCATCACTTTGCGCAATAATACTTTTGAGTGCTTTAGGCTCAATCGCTTCAGCACGCTCGACTTTAGCAATGGTTTTCACTTTGCCAACACCATATTTAGCACTAGCAGCATCAGCTAACTTACGGGCATATACCATATCAGCACCATCTTTTGGAAAGCTAATCGCCAAGAAATCAACGCCCATGGCAATTGCAGCATCCAGATCAGCAATATCTTTTTCAGTAAGCG
This sequence comes from Polynucleobacter meluiroseus, assembly GCA_945864455.1. Taxonomy (GTDB): domain Bacteria; phylum Pseudomonadota; class Gammaproteobacteria; order Burkholderiales; family Burkholderiaceae; genus Polynucleobacter; species Polynucleobacter meluiroseus_B. The sequence goes on from CAMBBT010000023.1 coordinate 16,787, forward strand.
CTGGTGCTGTCAAACCGCCACCGGCACGATTGATACCCTTGTTGTTAGAGAGTGGACCGCCTTGTTCCACGAGTGTGAAAATTTCTCCACCCTTAACGCTCTCAACACGAAGTACAACCAAGCCATCATTTAATAAGAGGCGATCGCCAGGCTTCACATCATTTGGTAGCTCTTTGTAATCAAGCCCAACACGTTCTTGATCGCCAAGCTCACACGCGATGTCCAGAATAAACTTGTCGCCCTCTTTGAGAAGAATCTTGCTATCTGCAAATTTTCCTACACGAATCTTAGGGCCCTGTAGATCAGCCATAATGCCAACCTCTTTACCTATTTCAGCAGAAATACTTCTGACTAAATCATGGCGTGCTTTGTGATCTGCCACAGTGCC